>JAYUXQ010000313.1:0-4979 GCA_043752905.1 Nannocystis sp.
TTTCTTGCTGCGCGGCGGCGGGCCGTGTAACCATGCCGCGGCCATGGCCATGAGTAACATGATGCGAGACGATATGGATGCCGCCGAGATCGAGGCGGACACCGATCCCAACAGCGAGGGGTACTGGGCCGAGCGCGGCATGAAGCGGCCGCAGCTGGTGTGGGAGCGGCTCAGCAGCAGCAACAACATCGAGACCTACCGGACGCGCGTCCCGGGCGGCTGGCTCATCATGATCGCCCAGGAGTATCGCGACTGCGGCGGGTCGTTCTTCTACCCCGACCCGACCTACCGCTGGGACGGCACCGGCTACCACGGCTGAGGCCAGCCTCAGTACCAGGCGAAGCGCAGGCCCAGGTAGGGCGTGTGGCGCAGGCCGTCGCCGGGGACCACGCGGACGTCGTAGTTGACGTTCACCGACAGGGCGGCGGTCTGGTTGAGCCAGAACTCGTAGCCGAGGCCGAGCAGGCCGCCCATGCCGAGGTGGACGCGGCCGTCGCCGCCGGGGACGCCGGCGAGGCCGAGGCCGGTGCGGATGAAGAAGCCGCGTACGACGTAGAAGTAGCCCTCGACGTCGCCGCCGAACAGGACCTTGGGGCCGAAGTTCGGTCCGGCGTAGGTGCCGAGGTAGAGGTTGGCGCCGAGGGTGAAGCGCTTGGTGACGCCGCCACCGAGGGACAGCTCGAGGCGGCCCGCGGGGATGACGTTGCTGGTGTCCTTGTAGGTCGAGGCGAACAGCGGGCTCTGGAAGAACACGGCGCCGAAGCCGAGGCCGGCGCCGACGTAGAAGCCGCGGCGGTCCTGCGGGCCCTCGATCTCGATGCCCTTGCGTCCGACGACGCTGGCCTCGGCCCGACCCGGGATCGCCAGGGCTCCGACGTAGAGTCCGGCGATCAGTGAGAGCGGGCGCAGGACGGCACCGCGGGGGGTGTGACGGGTCATAAACGTGGTCATGGCGATGTCCCTTTCGAGGCGAAGGCACTAACGCAAGGTGGTCACGTCGAGGACGGCGAAGCCGCCCGCCTTGACGTCGATCTTGAAGTCGTGGGTCTCGCGGCCGCCCGAGCCCATCGCGGTGATCGTGACGCTGTGCGGGCCGGGGGCGACCGGCACGCGGGCGACGAACACGAACGCGGGGAGGAGGGTCCAGCTACGGGTGTCGGGCTTGTCGGCCGCGACCATGGCGCCCTCGGCCGCGAGCGCGGCGATCAGGCCGACGATCGCGCCGGCCCCGTCCTTGGCCTGGTTGCCGGCGGCGCGCGCCCCCTCGGCGACCGCGGCGCGGACGATGAGGCGGGTGATCGCGGCGCCGATGATCTTGGGCTTGAGCGCCGCGTACTCGCGGACGATCTCCGCGTCGAGGTTGGTCGCCAGCTCGAGCGGGTGCTCCTGGCCGTCGACGATCAAAGTGCCGGTGTTGAACAGCGCGCGCGAGGGTACCAGCTCGGGGTAGATGACGAACTTGAGGGCCGAGCGCTCGAGGATCGCCGTGTTGCCGGTGATGTAGGTCGCGCCGAGGCCGACGGCGAGGCCGATCGGCATGCGCTTGGGCACCTTGTAAGGCACGCGGCCGACGTTCATCACGACGAGCAGCTCACCGGCGGGCGGCGGAGCAGCGGGGGCGGCGGGAGCAGCTTCGGGCGCGGGCGCCTGCGTTGCGAGCAGCGTGTTCGTGGCTCTCGACGCGGTCGCCTCGGCCTCGCCGAGCAGCGCACGGATCCGCGGGGTCCGGTAGCTGCTGCGCGCCGCGAGGCGGGCGACCGGGGCGCGCAGGCTCGGGAAGGCCTGCTCCTGCAGCGCCTCGTCGTAATAACGCAGGGCGGTGTCGGTCTCGCCGAGGCGCTCGAACACGAAGCCGGCGACGTAGCTGCCGAACGCGCCGTGGGCGGCCGTATCGAGCTGGCCGAGGTACTCGCGGGTGACGGTGAAGCGCTTGGCCTCGACGCGGGCACCGGAGAGGTCGTCCGCGAGGAGGTAGTTGAGCATGTTGAAAGCGTTGAGCGCGAGCTTCTCCGACGGCGGCGCGTGGTACTTGCCCGACGAGTCGCTAAAGATCCACTTGCCGACCTGACCGGCGTCGCGGGCGACGTCGAGGAGCACCAGCTGTTTGTCGGCGGTGACGAGGTCGCGGGCGCTGAGCTTCCAGTCGCCCTTGCCGTGCAGGACCATCGCGCGCTCGAGCAGGGCGACGATCGTCTCCTTCTTCCACCGGGTCGGCAGGTCGGCGCTGCGGCGCACGCCCATGAACTTGTTGAGGACCTTCTCGCTGGCCTGGAGGTTGCCGGTCTGGGCGGCGTCGCGGGCGTGCTGGGTCTTCTCCGAGTAGGTCGCGCAGGCCAGCAGGCTGGCGCACGCGAGCAAGAGAGCGCGCGCGCGCGGAGGTCGTGTGATCGTACCCGGCATGACCTGCTCCAGAGGACAGGTTTAGCGAACGATCGCCTTGCTGCGCTCTGACTTGTACTGGAAGCGGGTCAGCGAGGTCTCGACCTCGATCACCTGGAGGAACAGCGTGTACTGGACGCGCCGCTCCTTGTTGAAGAACTCGTCGACGGAGCCGACCTTGCCGGTGATGTAGAAGCGGGCGCCGAGCTGGCGCGAGATCTGGTTGGCGAAGGCGGGGTCGTAGATCGACCGGTTTTGCTGGACCGCGACCTCGTTGGCCATCTCGGCCTGGCGCTCGCGGCTGACCACGCTGACGACGCCGCTGTTGACCAGCTCGGTCTCGATGTCGCCCAGCAGCGTGTTGAGCTGGTCGTCGATGTGCTCGGAGGTCTCGTTCTTGATCGGCCAGATGGCGACGATCTGGCCCGGGGTGCCGCTCATCTGCGCCCACCACGGCGACTCCATCATCTTCGCCATGTTGGTCTGCATCAGCTCCTGGAGGTCGCGGCGGTCGAGCGTGGTGCTCATCGCGCCCTGGTCCAGGTTCGGGTTCTCGGTGCCGGGCCCGCCGCGCACCGCCTTGGGCTTGCAACCGGCGGACGTGAGGGCCGCGGGGACGAGGGCGAGGGCGAGGAGGAGGGGGAGGCGCGAGAGGAGGGGCAGGGGGCGGGTCGACATGAAGGCTCCTGGGGACGCGGTCCCCGTGGACGTGAACACGACGGCGAATGTTGTCACACGAATGCTGCGTTGCGGATCTTGGCCGTGACAGCACTCACAGGATGAGCTGGAGCGTCTCCAGCAGGTGGAGGCGCTCGTACAGGGCCTCGACCTCCTCGACGGTGAGGGCGTGGAGCGTGAGGGTCACGCACTGGCGGCCGCCGGAGTTGGTCACGCGGGTCTGCACGATCACGCGATCGGGGTGCAGTTCGGCGTGCGCGGCGGCCACGACCGCGAGGTGGAATTCATCATGACCGGGCCCGAACGCCTTGATCACGTACTCGCCCGGGAACTGGTGCACGGCCAGCAGAGACTCCCGCGCCGGGGCCTTACGGGTGGTGTCGGCGGACATGCGGCCAGTGGTATCACGCCTGCGCGCCCGGAGCACGCAGGCAGTGCGGGCCGTGCCCGCGAGCACCTGTCACGCTTGCGAATCGACGAAACCGGCGTTCGCCTGGGCGATGCCGTCATGACCGTCATGACCGTCATGTCCTCGCGCGGGCGCGTGCGGGCCGGCGGCTCGCACCGCGCAGATGAGCTCGACCTCGCCGGGGCTCGCGGTCCCGAGGGCGGAGCCGGGCGGCCACGACCACAGCTCGCCGGCGCGGGCGTTGCCGCCGTCGTCGCCGAGCACGCTGCCCTGCAACACCAGCGCGGAGGCGCCGGTGCCGGGGTAGCGCGCGCCGAGGCTCTGGCCGGGGGCGACGCGCACGAGGCACGCGCCCGGCCACGCGGGCAATTGCACGAGGGTCGCCTCGAACGCTTCGGGCTTTTGGGACATGTCCGAAGTGCCAGACGCATCGGGCTCGCCGGGCGGATCGAGTGGATCGAGTGGATCGAGTGGATCGAGCGGATCGGGCGGACCGGGGGTGACCGCGAGCAGGCGGACGCCGCTGGCGTCGTCGAGCCAGCCGTGCGGGCGGTCGATGCGACCGATGAGCTCACGCGCGGCCTCGAGGCCGACGGAGAAGAAGCGAGCGAGGTCGACCGCGAGAGGTTGCATGCGATCGGGGCCGGTGATCGCCGCATGGACGCGGGCCCTGATCCGCGGCGGCGCCGGGCCAGGCATCGTGTACAGCGCCAGCGCATGCACGGTGTCGCGGACGATCGCGGCGGCGGCGGCGTCGAGCCCACGCACGGGGTCTCCGAGCTCGAGCGAGCTGCGCTCGCCGGGGTCGAGCTCGTCGAGCAGGTAGCCGCCGGCCAGCTCGTCGGCGGGCCCGACCCTGGGCGCGTCGACCCAGAACATGCCGGTCCGCAGGCAGCGCAGCGCCTCGCACACCTGGGTGCGCACCTGGTTGGCGTTCATCGTCGAGCGGTCGCCGATCTCGACCGGCGACAGAGCATCGAAGTAGGCGAGCTGTAACAGCGAGCGCTGCTCGCTGCTGAGGGCATCGAGCACGCGACGGACCTTGGCGCGCAGGGCCGGGACGTCGCCGGATTCGTGGGCTGGACCGAGCTGGGCGATCATCGTGTCGTGGGTCGAGGCCATCCGCTTGACGCGGCGACCCTGGCTGCGTCGAAGCGCCATCGTGCGTACGCCGATCGTCCACCAGATGCGGACGCTGAAGCGGGCGGGGTCGAACACCCTGCTGCTGCGCCAGGCCTCGACCAGCACCTCGTGGACGGCCTTCTCGGCGTCGTTGCGGTCCCCGACGATGCGCAGGGCCACGCCCATGAGCATCGGCGTGTAGCTCTCGCACAGGTGGATGAAGGTCTCGATGTCGCCGCGAGCCGCGGCCGCCATCTGCTCCGCAGCCGCGGCCTCGCCCGTGCGTGAGGCGGCTGCGAGGTCACTCTCCGTCATGTTGCCACGAGGGTCCTCGCATCCCCGGGGCTTGTCAAGGCGCCGCCCTGCCTCCGGGCCGATGGCGGGGGATCGA
>JAYUXQ010000314.1:0-4970 GCA_043752905.1 Nannocystis sp.
ACGGCGCCCGCCGTACCGGTCGCCGCGGACCCGGCTGCGGCCGGCGAGGCGATCCCCGATCCCGCCGACCTCGTCGGCTACGAGACGCTCAGCGACGGCACGAAGGTCAAGGTCGTCACTTACGTGCACACCTACCCCGAGCCGATCGAGAGCTATCCGCGGGTCTACTGGTCGGACCGCACGTACTACAACGTCAACGGCAACTTCGTCTTCTACAGCCCGTACTACAACAGCTGGACCTACTACTGGGGCCCCCCCCATCCGCTGGTCTACGCGTGGAACGGCTATTACCCGTGGGCCCCGTACGCGTATGGCTACGGCTACTACGGCGGCGGCTACTACTGGGGCGGCGCCGGGTACTACGGCTGGCACGCCTACGGCGCCGCGCCGACGAACTACCAGCCGGTGCATCGCGGCAGCACGCCGAGCCGCGGCGGACCCAGCGGCAGCGACCGGCACTCGATGAACGCGTCGCAGGGCGGCCCGAGCGGCGGCAACGGTGCCGGTGGCTTCGACAGCAAGCGCCCCGGCGCGGCCGGCAATGGCAACGGTATGACCGGCTCGAGCCGCCCGCAGGGCCTCGCCAGCGCACCAGCCAATGGCCACCAGGGGGCCCCGGGCAACCTGTCCGCAGGGTCAGGTACGCGGCGGGTCGCCGGTGCGAGCGCGCCGACCCTCGCGGCCAGCCCCTCGGGCCCCGCCAGCCAGGGTCGCGGATACGCCGCGCCGGGCACGACGGGGGCCTTTAGCGCCGGTGGTGGCGCGCGGGCGCCAGGCGGCACGGCGGCGCAGGCCTCGTATCGTCCGACTTACGCGCCCTCGGCGATGGCATATCCCAGCAGCGGCGGCGGTGGTAACCGCGGCGGTAGTGGCAACATGAGCGCCGGCGGCGGCTCGAGCTACCGGCCGAGCACGTACACCGCAGGTGGCTCGCGCGGCTCGATGTCCTCGTCCAGCGGACGTGGCAGCTACGTGCCCTCGGACAGCAGCTCGAGCTTCCGCGGCAACGGCAGCAGCTACAACGGCGGCGGCTACAGCGGAGCCAGCAGTAGCGGCAGTCGGGGCAGCGGTGGCTTTAGCGGCGGTGGGTTCGGCGGGGGCGGCGGTGGGGGCGGTGGAAGTCGCGGCGGTGGCTTTGGTGGCGGCGGCGGCGGCGGCGGCGGCGGCGGCGGCGGCGGTGGTCGCGGCGGCGGCGGCTTCAGTGGCGGCGGCGGCGGACACCGCGGGCGCTGAGCGATCGGCCGGCTGTCCTCTCGGACAGCTCTCTGAAGACAGCAAGATCGGATGACTCGACCTGGCCCTCGCGCCAGGTCGAGTCGTGGCGCGCTGGTGCCCAGATCACCCGTGCAAAGCTGGAAGATGCATTGGGGGACGTCGCCCCTGCCCTGCGCGTCCGCGCGCGGGTATGCTGCCTGCCCATGCCGACGCTGAGCATCGAGCCGATCCCCTGCCTGCGCGATAATTACGCCTATCTCATCAGCGATGAGGATAGCGGCGACGCCTGGCTGGTCGACCCCTCGGAGCCGGGCCCGCCGGGCGCCGTGCTGCGTCGTCGCGGGTTGCGTCTGCGCGGGATCCTCGCCACACATCACCACACGGATCACGTCGGCGGGATCTCGGCGTTGCTCGACCAGCACCGCAACGTCTGGGTCGCCGGGCACACCCGCGACAGCGGCCGGATCCCCCGCCAGACGATCCTCATCGACGCGCCCGCGGACAGGTTCATCGCCACCGACCTGCAGATGGGCGGCCACGGCGTCCAGGCGATGTACATCCCTGGACACACGCTCGGCGCGATCGCCTGGTACCTGCCCCCGAGGACAGGTTCGCCGGGCGACGTGTTCACCGGCGACACGCTGTTCGCAGCCGGCTGCGGCCGGCTGTTCGAGGGCTCGCCGACGCAGATGCACACCAGCTTGCAGCGCCTGGTCGCCCTCCCGCCCGAGACCCGCCTGTGGTTCGGCCACGAGTACACCACGGCCAACCTGCGCTTCGCCGCTGCCGTCGAGCCCGACAACACCGAGGTCACCGGGCGCGCCGCAACGCTGCCGATCTGCACGACGCCGACGACGGTCGCGCTCGAGCTGGCGACCAACCCGTTCGTGCGCGCCAGCTCGCCCGAGGTGCTCGCGGAGCGGCGCCAGGCCAAGGATGAGTTTCGCGGCTGAGCCGGGACGTGCCTCTGGCTTCACGTGGACGGCGGGTGCCTCCCGGTCCGCGGCCGCACGACCGCAGGACCCGGACGGCCCCTGTCGCGTCGCCGCCCTCTCGACGAGATCGGCGGCCTGATCTAGCCTCGGGCGATGTTCGACCTCGCAGCGTGGGTCCAGGCCGCGCGCCCGCTGGCGCAGATCAACATCGTCGTGCCGCTGTTGTTCGGCCAGGCGCTCGCCTTCGCGGCGCTCGGGCGGTTCGGCTTTGGGCTCATGTACCTGGCGAGTTGCTTCGGGCTGCTCGTGCAGCTGGTCATCGTGTTCGTCAACGACCTGTCCGACCACGAGACCGACCGCCACAACGTCACCCACGCGCGCGTCTCCGGCGGCTCGCGCGTGCTGCCCCAGGGCAAGCTGTCGCTGGCGGAGCTGCGCGGCGGGGCGAAGGCGGCCCTCCTATCACTCGCGGTGTTCAGCGTCGGGCTCGCGCTCGCTGGGCGACCGTGGATGCCGGTGTTCGCGGCCGCGGCGGTGCTGCTGGTGTGGGCCCACGATCACCCGCCCCTGCGTCTGGCGTATCGCGGGCATGGCGAGCTGGTGCAGGGGCTCGGGACCGGCGTGGTGTTGCCGCTGGCCGGCTACTATGTGCAAGCGGGCACGCTCGCGGGTTTTCAGGTGTGGGCCCTGATCCCGCTGCTGCTGCTCGGCTACACCGGGAACATCCTGTCGGCGCTGCCCGACGTGCCCTCGGACCGCGCGGCCGACAAGCGCACGTACCCGGTCCGACGCGGGCAGTGGCTCGCGCGGCGACACGCGCTCGAGCTACTGGCGATCGCCGCCGCGATGAGCGGCTGGGTCCTCCCGGGGCTGCCGTTCTGGGCCGTGGTGGTGCTCGCGGTGCCGGTGCTGGCGGTCGCGGCGATGGCGGTCCCGCTGCTCGGCAGCGCCGACGCCGAGAACCGGGCCGAATGCGAGCGCTTCGTGCTGACTGTCGCGGGCGCGTGCCACCTGCTCGTGCTGCTGTGGGCGGCGGCGCTGGTGCTGTGGCGGCTGATCGGCTGATCGGCTGATCGGCTGGTCGGCTGGTCGGCTGGTCATGTGACCAGGTCCGAAAGGACAGGTCAGTAGCGGACTGGCGGCTTGCCTTCACGCGCGCGCGGGGTCCGGCGCTCGAGGCGTTGCTCCCACTCGGCGGCGCCGACGGGGATCACGTAGATCGTCGGGCACACGAGGCGGCGGTCGCTCGAACCGAGGCGGCGGGCCCAGTACTCGACGTCGACGACCTGATACGGGGCATCATCGATGACCACGACCTCGTGGATCCGCGGGACGAACTGGACGTCCTCGGTGGTCTCGGTGCGAAACAGCAGCCGGCCTTCGCAGGCATACTCGACGTAAGGCATGTCAGCGGTCAGTGTAGCGAAAGCCCTCGGCGCCGTGCAGCTCCGGCGCGAGGGCGGCCGGGTCGCGCAGCGGGGCGCTGCAGGCCTGCGCGCGGCACACGATCGCCGTCGGCGGGCCCTCGGCCTCGGCGTAATGCAGGCTCAGCGGGCCCGGGAGCAGCGCCCGCTCCGCCCGCACCCGACGCGCGAGATCGTTCGCGGCCTCGGGGGTCCCGGCGAGCAGCTTGACGTGCACGGCGAGCGCCGAACCATGACGCGCCGCAGCCAGCAGGCTCGCATACGCGAACGGCTGGGCGACCGCGCCGCGATAGCGGTGCATCACGGCCTCGGCCGTCGCGCGCGCGCCGGGCGGGCTGGCGTCGCTGGCGTCGAGGCGCAGCAGCACCTCCACCAATAGACCGAGGCCGCTCGGCAGCGCCGAGTCGTGCTCACACTCGCTGCGCTCGATCAGCTGCTCGGCGTCGTCGGCGGTCATGTAGAAGCCGAGGCCGCCCGGAGACGCGTGGTGTATCAGCGCGTGGTGGGCGAGGTCGTGGGCGCGCTGTAACCAGTGTGGCGCGAGGGTCGCTTCATGCAGGTCGAGGCAGGCGCGGGCGAGGGCGCCGAGGTCCTCGGCGTAGCCGCGGGTGTGGGCCTGGCCGGCGAACGAGGCCCGGAGCACGCGGCCGTCGACGGTGACGTGGGTGGCGAGTAAATACTGACAGGCGGCCGCGGCCAGCTCGAGCCATTCGCGGGCCCGGACAGGCTCGCCCCAGCTCTCGGCGGCCTCGGCGGCGCGCACGAGGCCGGTGATCGCCAGGCCGTTCCACGAGGTGAGGACCTTCTCGTCGCGCAGCGGTGGGACGCGGGTGGCGCGGTGGGCGAGCAGGCGCTCGCGCAGCGGCTGTAGCTCGGCCCGCAGCGCGTCCTCGGTGGTGCCGAGGGCCTCGGCCTGTTCAGCGAGGCTGCGTGGCAGGTGGAGGATCGACATGCCATGTTCGAAGTTGCCCGAAGCAGTCACGCCGTAGACCTGCGCGAAGCGCTGCGCGGCCGCGTCGTCGCCGAGCTGCTCGCGCAACTGCGCCGGGGTCCAGCAGAAGAACTTGCCCTCGACGCCCTCGCTGTCGGCGTCGGTGGCGGCATAAAACCCGCCGTTCGGGTCACGCATGTCGGCGACGAGGTAGGCCGCGGTCTCGCGGACCACCTCGCGCAGGAACGGTTGATCGGGCCACACGCGGCTGGCCTCGGCGTAGACGCCGAGCAGCTGGGCGTTGTCGTAGAGCATCTTTTCGAAGTGCGGGACCATCCAGCGTTCGTCGACGCTGTAGCGCGCGAAACCGCCGCCAAGCTGGTCGTACATGCCGCCGCTCGCCATCTGACGCAGCGTGTGGAGCACCATCTCGCGCGCCGAAGGGTTTGCCCCCGGCGATGTGGA
>JAYUXQ010000315.1:0-1937 GCA_043752905.1 Nannocystis sp.
CGGGCCTGTTGCAGCGCCTGCGCACGAAGTTGCGGCGGACCCCGCCGGCCCCCGGCACCCCGGTGCGCCCGGGCCTGCTGGCCCGCTTTCGTCGCCAGCCGGCGCACAGCCTCCCCACGAAGCGCGGCCCCAACTGGCTCGACCGCGGCCTGCGAGCGATCGCCAGGATCCCGACTTACATCGGCAAGGTCTGGCGGATCGCGCTAAAGCCATTCGGTCGTGCCAGCGGCCTGCGCGGCCGGCTCGCGGCCCCCTTCATGTCGCTCAAGATGCTGTTCTCACGCTTCACCCGGATGCTGTCGCGCTGGACCGGGGGCGCGGGCGAGTGAGAGGCCAGCGTGCAGCCCCCCACCTCGATCTCCCTGCGGATCTCCGACCTCGACGGCGGCGCGCGTGAGCTGCTGCATCCGGGCGCCAAGCTGCAGATCGGCAGCCACCCCGACTCCGGCCTCGTGCTCAGCGGGCGCGGCGTCGCCGAGTATCACTGCGTGCTCGAGACGACGCGCACCGGATATGTCCTTCGGGACAGGGGCTCGCGCACCGGCACCTTCGTCAACAACGAGCGCCTGACCGAGCCGCGCGAGCTTGCCCCTGGCGACCGGCTCTACATCGGCGAGTATCAGCTCGAGCTGCTGACTCCTCCGCCCGCGCCCGACCCCCCGCCGATCCAGCGCGGCCCCGTCTCGATCATCACCCGCGTCCCGCCACGCCCGGCCCCCGCACCCGCACCCGCGCGCTCGCGGGTCGGCCCCGCGCTCGTGCTCGTCGCCCTCCTGCTCGCCGCGGGCGGCACCTGGGCGCTGTGGCCCGCCACCCCGCCGCCGACCCCGATCACCGCGATCGCGGCGCGCACCGCCGCCGAGGCGACCCGACCGACCCCGACCCCGACCCCGACCCGCCCGCGCACCGTCGTACATCACGAGGTCATCCCCGGCGAGACGATCGCCGACATCGCCGCGCGCTACGGCGTGTCCGCCAGCCAGCTGATCGCCGACCACGACCTCAACCCCGACCAGCCGCCGCCCCCCGGCACCGAGCTCGTGTTCGAGGCGATTGACCCGCCATTACCAAAGCTGCGCCTGCGCCACATCGTCGAGGCCGGCGACACCTTGACCAGCCTCGGCGAGCGCTTCGACGTCGGCGTGGAGTTGTTACGCCGCTACAACCCCGGCGTCACCGGCGAGGTCACCGAGGGCACGCAGCTGATCGTCTGGGTCGACCCGCAGATCGAGCGCCGTCACGACGAGGCCGTGCGCCTCAGCTTCCCCGTCGCGCCCGATGCGATCTCGATCGGCGCGCCGACCCTCGGCACCCTCGAGCGTGGGATCCAGCTGCCGGCCAGCCCCTACTACGAGCGCGTGCACCCGGCCCTGCAATATGGATCGAGCCACGCGATCCAGCACCTCCAGACCGCGATCGCACGGTTTCGCCAGCTCTATCGTTATCAGGGCGTGCTCGTCGTCTCCGACCTCAGCAAAACCGGCGGCGGCCTGCTACCCCCGCACAAGTCGCACCAGGCCGGCCGCGACGTCGACATCTGGCTGCCTGCGCTCAAGGGCACCTATCAACGGCGCCACCTCGCCGACGACCGCAAGCCCAAGTTCGCCGAGATCAACTGGTACGCCGCGTGGGGCCTCGTCGAGTCGCTGCTGGCCACCGGCGAGGTCCAGTACGTGTTCCTCGACATCTCGCTGCACCCGAGGCTCCACGAGGCCGGTCAGCGCCTCGGCGCCGCGCCGGACATGCTCGCGCAGCTGCAATGGCAGCCAGCCGACGCCGACCCCGAGCTCGCCCGCCACGCCAAAAACTACGCCCCCGTGCGCCACGCCGCCGAGCACAACGGCCACATCCACGTCCGCTTCAAGTGCGGCCCGAACGAGCCGCGCTGCACCCACAGGGTCGACATCGAGGACCCCTGAGCGCGCCGTCCTGGCACG
>JAYUXQ010000316.1:0-1935 GCA_043752905.1 Nannocystis sp.
CGATACTCCGCGAGCCCCGGAACCAGCCCGAGCAGCCCATAACTCGCGTACAAGATCCCCGTCGCGGCCACCGCACGCCGCGCGCGGGCCCTGCGGACCTGGAGGTCCGGGGTGCCCGGAACTTCGGCGATGCTCGGCGGGACCAACGGCCGCGAACTCTAGCGCAGACTCGCCGAGAGCTTGGCCAGCCGGCGCCGCAGGGTCTCGAGCGTCTCGACCAGCATGTCGACGTGGTCGAGCACCTGCGTGTCGGCGGCGAGCGCGTGGACCTCCTCACGGGCCAGCCGCGGCGCCTCCAGCAGCTTCAAGATCTCCAGCAGGTAGCCCTCGACGTTGCCCAGCGCCATCGCCGTCTCGCGCAGGTCGTCGTCGATGAACAGCACCAGGTTCTCGACCCCGCGCACCTGACTCAGCGGGTCGGCCGCCTGCGCCGGCCGCAGCATGCGGTCCATCAAGCGGTCGCGTGCGCGCACGCGCGCGCCGCTCTGCCGCCGCTCCGCGCCGGTCGACGTCCCTGAAGTCGGCGCCGGCGTCTGCGTGAACAGCATCTCCCTGGACACCTGACCAGGTGCCGGAGCGGAGGCTTCGACTTCTTGAGAGGCGAACGAGGGGAAAAAGCCGGGCTGGCGCATGTGGGCATCCATGCACGTCGGCTCGCGAGCCCGCAACTTTTCGACGAAACGCCGGGCCACGCCACGCCGCCGGCGAACTCTCTGGCCTCGCGCTTGCACGCATCCCACGCGTGGGGATCCTTACGAGCCATCGCCACGCGTGCAGGCGCCGATGCCAGGGACTTCGCCTACTCTCTGCGGCTCGCAAGCGTCGCCCGAAGCTGGGGGTGGCGCCCTTGGCCGCCTGTCATGATTCCGGAGGAGAAACTTCAGGAGCTGAAGGAGCGGATCGATATCACCGATCTCGTCGGCCGCTATGTCGGGCTCAAGCGCGCCGGCAAGAACTTCGCCGCCTGCTGCCCCTTCCACAGCGAGCGCACCCCCAGCTTCTATGTCAACCCCGAACGCCGCAGCTACAAGTGCTTCGGCTGCGGCGTGTGGGGCACCGGCATCGACTTCGTGATGCAGATGGAGGGCAAGAGCTTCCTGGAGGCCTGCCGCCAGCTCGCCCAGCTCTACGGCGTCGTGTTGCCCTCGGGTCTCAAGGACAACAGCTCGACCGCCCAGCAGAACGAGCGCGACGAGGCCTATGCCATCAACCGCACCGCGGCCGAGCTCTACCGCGAGATCCTCCTGCACGGCGACGAGGGCCAGCTCGGGCGCCTCTATCAAGAGCGCCGGGGCATCACCGCCGAGACCGCCGAGGCCTTCCAGCTCGGCTACGCACCCGCACCCGCAGAGGCCGGCTGGGACCGCCTCACCAACCACCTCCAGCGCAAGGGCCTGTCCCTCCCGCTCGCCGAAAAACTCGGCCTCGTCGCCCGCTCCGAGCGTAACGAGAAGTTCTATGACAAGTTCCGCGGCCGACTGATGTTCCCCGTCGTCCAGCCCGGCGGCGCCGTCATCGCCTTCTCCGGCCGCATCCTCCCCGAATACGCCGCCCCGGACGCCGACGGCCGCGAAGCCCCGAAGTACACCAACTCCCCCGAGTCCCTGCTCTACACCAAGGGCAAGACCCTGTTCGGCCTCCACCTCGCCGGCCAGAACATGCGCCGCGCCGGTCGGGCCATCCTGGTCGAGGGCAACGTCGACGTCGTCACCATGCACCAACGCGGCTACCGCGAGACCGTCGCCCCCCTCGGCACGGCCCTCACCGCCCAGCAGGTCACCCTGCTCGGCCGCTTCGCCGAGTCCTGCGTGCTGTGCTTCGATGGCGACAGCGCCGGCCGCAAGGCGGCCCGCAACGCCATCCCCCTGTTGCTCGACGCCGGCATCGAGGCCCGCATCGTCGCCCTCGAGGGGGGCGTCGACCCCGACACCGCCG
>JAYUXQ010000317.1:0-4966 GCA_043752905.1 Nannocystis sp.
GCCTCGCACTTCCATGCCGCCGCGCAGCGAACTCCCGCACGAGCCCGAGGCCGACCCCAGAGCCAGACGACTCGCGCGCAAGTCGAGGCGGCAGGAGAACCGCCGCCACATCGTCCTCGCGTGCGCGCGCGACGTCCTGGTCGCCCACGGCCCCGTCGCCTTCACGATGGAGCAGCTCGCCGCAGCCGCGAGCACCAGCAAGGCCACCCTCTATTATTACTTTCGTTCGCGCGAGGAGGTCATCGGCGAGCTCGCGGTCGCCGTGCTGCGCCGCGAGGTCGAGGTCCTCGGCCGCGTCGTCATCGCCGCGGAGACCGGCATCGAGGGTCTCGCCGCGCTCGTGCGCGCCCGCGTCGAGCACCACCTCGCCGACCCCGACGGCTTTCGCATTCTCTACGTCTGGGCGCCCGTGCTCGGAGACCCCCAGCGCCTGTTGATGTCCGAGGTCTACCCGCTGAGCGCCGTCGTCAACACCACGCTGGAGGCCAAGCTGCAGCGCGACCGCAAGGCTGGCCTCTTGCACCCGGACGCCGACCCACGCCGGCTCGCCGACCTCGCGTGGTTGACCGCGCAGGGCCTGCTCGGTCTGGCGATGAACCCACCGACCACGGACCCGCCGTTCTCCTGGAAGGCCCTCTGCGATGAGGCCTGCAATACCCTGGTTCGTGCCGCGACGCGCGCGCCATCGCCCGTCTGACCCCTCCTGGATCAGACATTCATTAAAAAACTGCTCCATATCAAATCGAAACTTCTTACCGTTTCGTTGGTCATTCACCACCGGAGGAAGTTTCATGTTCGAGCACTATCTACACCACCAGGTCCCCGACACCCGCCGCCGCTGGAAGCTGGCCCTCGCGCTCAACCTCGCCGGCTTCACCACCGCGGGCCTCGTCGGCTTCACCTGGCTCATGGACAAGATGATGATCGCCCAGGTCGCGCCGCCGACCGGCCACTTCGTGATGGTTCAGATGTCGATGGAGTCGCTGCCTCCGCCGCCGCCGGCCCCTCCGGCCGCCCCGGCGATCAAGGCCGAAGATGACGTCAAGCCCGAGCCCGACGAGGACCCGCTGACCCCGCCCGAGAATTTCGCCGAGGTCCTCCCGACCCCGCGCGCACGCCCGGCCAGGCTCACCGGCAACGGCGCGCCGAACAGCACCGGCACGATCCCGATCGGCGGGCCATCCGGGCTGGGGATCTCCGGAGGCATCCCCGGCATGCCGCCGAACACCGGCATCGCCGTGCGTCAGCCGAGCAAACCCCAGGAGACGCGGACCCCCGTGCCGATCGCCACCGTGCACGCGCAGGCGATCTACGCTCCGCCGCCGGATCAGGGCAAGCTCGGCGCGACGCGGGCCGCCACCTTCGACCGCCGCCCCGGTGAGAACGAGACTGCCTTCTGTGTCGACCCTGGCGGCCGCACGACCGACGTGCGCACCGTCAAGAAATTCCCGAACGACCCCAGGGTCGACGAGATCTGTCGCGACACGATCAAGATCTGGCGCTTCAAGCCGTTCCTCGTCGACGGCAAGCCGACCCGGACCTGCAGCGTCCAGGTCTTCAACATCTCGTTCAAGTGACCCTCACTGCACCGTGACGATCGGCGCCCCGGGGACCGCAACCGCCAGCGTGTACACGTCGCCCGGGTTGCCCGAGAGGTACAGCGTACTTGTATCAAAGCCCTCGCCGACGCCGAACTGCGCGTTGGCGACGTTGCTCGGGAAGTTCGCCAGCTCTGCCGCCGCGTCGGTCGCCTGCCCGAGCGCATCGAGCCACACCCGGTACAGCGTGCTGTTACCCTGGTCGACGACGTAGAGGTTGCCGCAGGCGTCGAGGGTCAGGCCATCCGGGGCCGCGCCCGCGATCGTCGTCACCAGCGCGGGGCTCCCGGGCGTGCCATCGCCGCCGATCACCACCCGGCGGATCTGCCCGCTCTGATAGTTCGTGTAGAACACCAGGCCGCGCAGCGGGTCGTACACGACCCCGTTGGCGCTCGCCGCCGCGGGCCCCGAGACGATCGTCGTCTGCGTCAGGTCGGCCGCGACGCGCAGCAGTCGGTCCCCGCCGAACTCCGTCACCCACACGCTGCCCTCGAGGTCCGGGTAGATCCCGTTTGGACCCTTGAGCCCGTCGAGGAACATCGCCTTCATGTCCCCCGCAGCGACCGCGAGCACCGCCCCACCCTGCGGCAGGGCCACCAACAGCCGACCGTCCGCCATGAAGCGCGTGCCGTAGGCCGGCGGGACGTCGATCGCCAGCGTCGTCTCGCTCTTGTCCGCGCGCACGATCACGATGTCCCCGCCGCGCTTGAGCGCCAGCCCGCCCTTGCCGTCGAAGGCCAGGTCCTCGCTACCCGTGAACCCGCTGACGAACAGCTCCGGCGTGAACGGCCCCGCGCCCACCGCGTCGCAGTCGAACGCCTCGCCCGTCGTCTCCTCGCCGCCCGTACTCGACGGCTCGCCCGACTCGCCCGACTCGCCCGAGGAAGAAGTGGTCCCGTCGCCCGTGCTCGTCGTACCCGTGCTCGTCGCCTCGCCCGTGCTCGTCGCCTCGCCCGTCGTCATCGGCTCACTCGTCGGCGTCGCGTCGCCCGAGCTGCTCGTGTCGCCCGCACCACTCGAGCCGCTCTCGGTCGTCAGGGCCTCGCCCTTGTCGCCGCAGCCCGAGCAGCCGAGAAGACACACCAGGGAGCACAGGGCCAGGGTCGCGCGCATGGCCGGGAAGCTACGCCAGCCCGGTTGTAACGGCAACGTTTCCTCTGTCCTCTCGCGTCATCCACCACGCCCACGCGATGAACAGCGCCTGAAACGGCAGTCGTGCCCACCAGACCCACCAGGCGACCGGCTCCGGGGTCAGCTGCACGTCCGCGACGGCGACGTACACGTTGGCCGGGAACACGACGACGAACAGCGCGACCAGGCCCCAGGCCGCCGCGACGCGCAGCCTCGGCACCAGGAGCCCGAGCCCACCGGCGATCTCACACACGCCGCTCAGGTACACGGCCTCCAGATGCAGGGGCAACCACGGCGGCATCGCGCGCAGGAAGAACGCCGTCGCCGTGAAGTGCAGCGTCCCCATGCCGACCATGAACAGGGCCAACAGACCCCACGCGACCCGCTTGATCGGGGCCCGGGGCGCCCACCTCCTGACCGATGGGACATGTGACACCCCACCGAGCCTACTCTCCTCGCACGCATCCGGGCCGCGAACCCGTCGCCGCGCAGGAACCGCGAGGACCAAGTGCGGTCGTACGCCGCATAGAATCTTTCGGTGCGCAGTGCACCAGCCCCCTCCCGCGCAAGCGTTTGCACGCTCCAGCTGTGACGCACAGCACTATGATGAGGCGCCGTTTCTTGGACTTTTGGATCACGCTATCGTCACAACGAACGCTGACATGCTGACCGTACCCGAACGTATCGCCCGTCGTGTGTTGAATGCCCAGGGTTTGCGCAGCCGCTTCATCGAGACCCGCGTGGGTCGCATGCATGTGCTCGACAGCACAGGTGGTGGCAATCTGCCACCGATCGTCATGCTCCACGGGCTCAGCGCCAACGCGATCTGTTACGCCGGCCTGCTCAAGCGCTTCGCCCCGCACACCCGCCGGGTCATCGCCCCCGACATGCCCGCCCATGGCTTTAGCGCCGTGCCCGTCGGCGGCCTCACCGACACCGCCATGGTCACCGCCCTGAGCGAGGTCCTCGACCGCGTCCTCGCCGAGTCCAGCGAGCCCGCCATCCTCGTCGGCAACTCCATGGGCGGCCTCGCCGCCATCCGCTACGCCATCGCCCGCCCGGAGCGCGTCGCGGCCCTCGCCCTCGTCTCCCCCGGCGGCGCCCCGATGCCCGCCGCCCAGTTCGCCCAGTTCCTCGCCACCTTCGACATCTCCAGCCACCGCCAGGCCCTCGACTTCGTCGACGCAGTGTTCGCCAACGGCGCAGGCGTCCTGCGCCACGCCCTCGCCCACGGCATCCGCCAGCGCTTCACGCACCCGCAGCTGCGCCAGCTGCTGGCCAGCATCACCCCCGAGCAGATGCTGGCCCCACACGAGTTGAGCGGGCTGCGCATCCCGACCTTGCTGGTGTGGGGCCGCGAGGAGCGTGTGCTCCCTCGCACGCACCTCGAATTCTTTCGCAAGCACCTGCCCAGCCACGCGGAGATCGAAGAATGGCCGAATTTCGGCCACATCGGCTTCCTTGAGCAGCCCGACGCCCTCGCCGCGCGGATCCTCGGCTTTGCACGGGCCACGGTCGCTGGCGCGAAAAATCTTTCGCGGCGGTCGACGCAGTGTGGTGATTATGCAACACTCCGGGTATCCGCCTAGCCAAGCCATACCTCCGGGCAGTGGAAGCCCTTCCCCTCGAGTCGCTCGAGTACCTTCACGACCCCCCCCGGTCTGAAGCGCTCGAGCGTGCGCCCGACGCACGCGCGACATCGAGCATGGCCACCTCGGGCACCTCGGGCACCTCGGGGGCCCCGGCCCTCCCCAATCTTTCCAGTCATGGTCCGCTGACCCCGGTCCCCGACCTCGCACCGGAGCCGGAGCGTCCGGTCGACCCGCCGTGGGGCAAGGTGCGGGCCTCCGCGCTGGCCTCCGCGGTGGCGGGTTTTGATAAGCTGGCGCGTTACCACCGCCTCGAGGTTCGCGGCCTCGACCGCATCCCGGTCGACGGCCCCGCGCTGCTGGTCGGCAATCATAACGGCGGCCTCAACCCGGTCGACGGCCTGTTCCTGGTTCATTACTACCGGACCCTCGGCTACGACCGCCCGGTCTACATCCTGGCCCACGACATCCTGTTTCGCGTCAAGAAGATGGCCCAGGTGCTCGAGTCGGTCGGCATCATCCGCGCCCGCAAGGGTCAGGCGCGCGAGCTGCTGGCCGCGGGCCACAAGGTGCTGGTGTTCCCGGGCGGCGACATCGAGTCGATGCGACCGTTCCGCGAGCGCCGGAAGATCGTCCTCGCCGAGCGCC
>JAYUXQ010000318.1:0-4966 GCA_043752905.1 Nannocystis sp.
GCCACAGACGCAGCTGGTTGCCGCGCAGCGTGTGTGTGCTGGTGCGGTCGGCGAAGAGGCCGAGCTGCTGCTCCTTGATGCGGTTCTCCATCTCGCCGCGGGCGCAGTACAGGTCCTCGTAGAGCGCCCTGGCCGGCCATTTTGTGGCGCACAGCGTCGTGACGACGAAGCGCGGGTTCTCCTTGTCGGTGATGCCCCGGTCACGTCCGCCTCGCCCACAGCCAGCGCCAGCAAGGCATCGTCGCGCAGCCGTTCATGATCGTTGAGATCCTCGTACCCGCAGATGATGCCCAGCACCCGCTGCGCCAGCAGTTCCTCCACGGTGTGCTCGATACGCTTCGGATCGCGGTTATCCGTGAAGCAGGCTGCAAACTGCCGAAACACGCCAGAGCGCCCCGTCAGCTCTCGCAGCATCACCAGGCCACCGTCCGACGATACTCGCCCCGCATCAAACGCGCCCTCCACGCGGCGCCCCCCTTCCGGTTGAAACTCGAGCCGCCCCGCGTTGACCCTGTCGCGTTCCGGCCGTACACCTTGTTTAGAGATTTTCGATTCATAACCGCTCTAACCAAGGACGTGCGGCCGGAATTCCCTTCCATGGTGAGAAATCCGGGCTAGGGGGCCTTAGCCCCGTTTGAGAGCGCTTTGCGGGCTCGCGCCCGCTCTCGCTTCGCGAGCCCGCGTAGCTTGTGCTTCGTCAGTAGTCTTTCGAGGCGTTTATCTGACACGCCCAGAAAAGACGCTGCCTCCAATGCCTCATGCTTGAGCGCCGCAATGACCAGCGCTCGCTCCACCGCATCTATATTCCACGTATCAAGCACCAGCCGCATTCTATGTCCTTTCGTTACTCGAATCCTTCGCGTTGCGCCATTGCATGAAGACGCCTGATCACTGCCCTCCTGCAAGGGATTTTCGCACAGATGACGAGCTGAATCAGCGCCAGCAGATACGAATCCATATCCCGGGTCGCACTTGCGGCGCCTTCGCTCAGATCGTCAGCATGCTCGCGCACCCGCCGATGCATCACGGCGATCCGCTTCGTTGCTCGTTTGCTCATGGGTTCGCCGCCTCACGAATATGTGTGAACATATGAGGCAGCTTCACGATTGTATCATGTAAACCAGCGATCACGTGGGCTTGCTCCAATGTGAAGACCGCGCCGATGCGCCAGCCCGACGACGTTTCCAGGGGCTGACACTTCACCCCGAGCAGATGTCGGAGCAGGTTTGCCGCCTGCGCGAAGTCGATCGGCGGCGGAACCGGGGCGGGGGTCGTGCCGCTCACTTCGGCACCCCCGGATCGAACAGCCTCGCGAGATCACTCCAGCGAGTGCGCCCATGGTTTGGTTTGTAAGTGAGGGTCGGTTGCGCGCGGCAACCGGAAACGAGCACGCCCGATCCGTGCGGGACGACGAGTGTAAGGACCCCCTCGGGGGCAGTGACTTGGATGCGCAGCCCTACCTGCGGCGCTGTCTTGGACGGTTGCTGATCCTCGCAAGGCATGTTGATTCTCCTGACGACGTACAGACGACATACAGCAGACGTACAGACAACGCAAGCGACTTCGTCCTGAGCGGGGTTGTTGGGGCCGCCAGCGAGCCGTTACACTTCCGCGCGTGGCAGGCAGCGACGAGATCGCCCAAGCGGCGGGAGTGACAGCGACGACGATCCGCCGCTGGGCGAAACAGGGTCTTCTGCCCGCGGGGACGAAGGTGCACCGCGGGCGTCGTGGAACCGGCCTCGTGTTCCCTGGCACCGCGCCTGCGCAAGCCGTATGGGTTAAGGCACAGCTTGACGCTGGCCGCACTGTCGAGGACGTCCGGCTCGCCCTGGAGCGCGGCGAGTTCACCCCACCGAAGGCGGAGCCATGATTCGCACCCTACTCCTCGCCCTGGCCTTGCTCGCCGCTTGCAGGGATGACGACGGCCGTGACGATGAGGGCAGTAGCTCCACCAGCGGCCCCAACTTCACCGTCTGCACCGAGTGTCCCATCGGCGGCCCGGCCGTCTGCCCCGAGGGTCAAGTCTGCGCGTCCATCCTCCCCGGGAGCGGGGGTGCGTGCATGCTCGCGTGTGCAGACGACGAGACTGACCCGTGCGTCTTCGACGGCATCGTTACAGGTACCTGCAAGGCGTTCTCTCCCGGCGAGACGCGCGCGTGCAACAGCCCCGATAACGGGCCCGTCTGTCCGCCCCAGCAGTGAGATGGGAAAAAATCAACACTGGGTACCCCAGTTTTTGCTGAAGTACTTTTCTTGTCCGAATACTAAGCGAGCCATCGCACTAGTCGTTCTTGATCAAAAGAAACCCATTCACCAAGCGTCCATTGCTGACCAATGCTCAAAGTCATGGACGTACGGAAAGGATGGTACAGCCGAAGCGCTGTTTTGCGAAATTGAGGGGTTTGCCGGATCGGTCATAAAGCAGATCGTCGAAACGGGAAACGTTCCTCAACGCGGGACAGACGAGCATGAAGTCTTGGCGCTGTTTATTGCGAGCCAGCACGGGCGCACTCCATCAGCCGCGTTAGAGATGCAGGAACGGTCGACTCGGGCACTACGAGGCATGCTTATGAGCATGCCCGGGCTAATCGCCCGGGGAATTACCGCCGACAAGATCAATACCATCTCGGTAAAGCATGATCGGCCTGAACTCCACTCGGCTGCGAACAGTATGAAACTCTTCCCGTGCCTGCTCGACCTTCAAGATCTCATCGTAGAGAACAAGTCGAAGCTCGGGTTTGTCCTGCCGGATACTGGAGTAGTCCTGCACAACGAATGGGCGCGCGATGCCCGAGGCAGCGGAACACTTGGATACACCTGTCAAGGTCTGCAAATTCTCCTTCCCCTCTCTCCTACTCGCTTACTAATAAAATACGACAGCTCCACATATCGCGTACGGCATGTTGAGCACGGCAAATTTGCCGCGACAAAGATTGTCAGCGCAAACAGGCTTGATGTGACGAAGATAAACAAGCTGATGATCGCGTATGCCGAGAGAGCAGTCTATTTCACGGGGGACACACTAACTGAAACATTTTTGACTCAAGATCATTTCAGGGCGCCACGCCATAAGTACGTTTCCTCTGAGAGGCTTACTGAGGAGGGCGGGCCCAGTAAGATGATATACCAGCACTACGAGCACCCCCCTGTTTCTTTTCAGGTCGAGTGGCTGGTCGTTCATTCTGCCCTTAAATCAATCCCCGGTCATCTCAGAGGACATCGTTTTCGCGAGGCAGCAATGCGCGCCTCGCCGCTCCCATCCCGGAGCGTCCCAGCGTCCCTGAGAGGGCGGCGGTTCCGACCTGAGTAACAGGGAGCCTGCTTGGCTACGGGACTGCTCGCTCTGACGTGCCACGGGCGAAGCCCTTGCGCACCTGTACCGCGCGCACTGCCGCGGCCGGATGCAGCGTCGTCTCCCGGAACGTGCCGAGCATAGTGACGAAATCGTCCGGTTCCATCCCAAAGCGACCGAGCACGTACCTGGCCTTGCCCTCGCGGACACGCTGCAGCACACCGGCAAGTACGCCCGCGGCCTCGAGGTAGCGACGGCCGCGCGCGTGGAGGCGCAGGTGCTCGGCTGGGCGCCCTTGACGGCCGCATTGTACAACAGTGAGGGTTACCTCCTCGAGAAGGCCGGCGCCTTCGAGCCGGCCGAGGCGGCGTTGACGGAGGCCTTCGACCTCGGTGTGGATTCCGGCGCGTGGGAGGTCGCCAGCGTCGCCGCGACGCAGATGATCTTCCTGCTCGGCCTCGATCGGGCGAACTATCCCATGGCGCTCCGCTGGGTTCGCTACGCCGAGGCCGTCGCGGCGCACGCCGACGACCCGCTGGATTTACGGAGGGCCTGGCGCCTGGGTCACCGCGCAGGCATCCACAGCAAGCTCGGCGAGTCCGCGCAGGCGCAGGCGCTCCACGAGGTGTCGATCGCGATCCACGAGCGGGCGCTTGGACCCGATCATCCGGACGTCGCGACCGGCCTGCAGAACCTCGGCAATCACCACGGGAGCATCGGCGCATACGCGGAGGCGCGACGGCTGCTCGAGCGGGCGCTCGAGATCCGCGAGCGGGCGCTCGGGCCCGATCATCCCGGCGTCATACTCATCCTCGCCAGCCTCGCCAGCGCCCACCGTGGCCTCGGCGATCACGCGAAGGCGCGGGCGCTGCAGGAGCTGGCGCTGGCGAGCACGGAGCGCGCGCTGGGCCCCGATCACCCGACGGTCGCCGGTCGCCTCAACGACCTCGCGGGCACGCTCTCGGCCACCGGTGAATCCATCGCGGCGCTCGCCATGCAGGAGCGGGCCCTGGCGATCACGGAGAAGGCCGTCGGCCCGGATCACCCGGATGTCGCCGCCAGGCTCAGCAACCTCGCCGGCATCCTGCTCGACATGCGTGAGACCACCAGGGCGCGGCCGCTGTTCGAGCGCGGCATGGCGATCTGGGAGAAGGCTCTCGGCCCCGATCATCCCAATGTCGCCGTCAGCCTCAAAAACCTCGGCGACATCGCCCGCGTCGACGGCGACCTGCCGCGGGCGGGCGCGCTGTACGAGCGCAGCCTGGCGATCCGCGAGAAGAAGCTCGGCGCGGACAACCCCAAGGTCGCGCTCGTCCTGGCCAAGCTGGCGAGCCTCGAGCTCGAGGAGAAGCGCCCGGCCGAGGCGCTCGCGCTGTGCGAGCGAGCGTTCAAGATCTACGACGCGAACGAGGGCCTGCTGGCGGGGGAGATCGACGCGCACTTTAGCCGCGCGCAGGCGCTGCTCGCCACTGGCGGCGACCGGACGCGGGCCCTCGCCGACGCCGAGTTCGCGCGCGACGAGACGCGAAAGCTCGGCCCCGGCAAGCTCGAGGCCCTCGCCGAGCTCGAGGCCTGGATCACCAAACAGATCACCCAACAGATCACCCAACAGAACGCCGGACAGAGCGGCGAGTGAGCGCTCAGCGGCGGCGCTCGTGCAGCCACACGCCGATG
>JAYUXQ010000319.1:0-4964 GCA_043752905.1 Nannocystis sp.
GCCTCGCTCGGCGGCTTCAACGCGGTCGCCTCCGTGTGTCGCCATCCCGACGCCTTCAGGACGGCGGTGTCGATGAGCGGCACCTTCGACTTCACGGGCTGGATGGACGGCCAGCACCCGGTCGACTTCCACATGGCCTCACCGCTCCATTTTTTGCGGTACATCGAGGAGGGTCATCAGCTCCGCGCGCTGCGCCGGCGCTTCATCGTCCTCGCCGTCGGTGAGGGTCGCTGGGAGCGCCCGAGCAACTCGTGGGGCATGGCCAACGTGCTCGGTCAACGTGGGATCCCCAACCGCGTCGACATGTGGGGCCGCAACCACGACCACGACTGGCCGAGCTGGCGCGAGATGCTCCCCAAGTACATGTCCGAGATGGTCTGAAGTCGTCGCGCCCGCGCGACGTGAATTTGGAGAGCACCGCCATGGTCCGCGTCGTCTTCGTCGCTCCCTTCAACATGCCCGCCACGATGCGGTTCGTCAGCGCCGTGGCCGAGCTCCCGGACGTCCAGGTCGGTCTTATTTCCCAGGAGCCCGCCGAGGTGCTCGCGCCGGAGCTGCGCCAGCGCCTCGCGGCTCACTACCGGGTCGCCGACGGGCTCGATGTCAAGCACCTGATCCCCGCGGTACGTTCGGTCGGCAAGCAGCTCGGCGGCATCGACCGCATCCTCGGCACCCTCGAGCAGTTGCAGGTCCAGCTCGGTCAGCTGCGCGACCTTTACCAGGTCCACGGCATGGGCGAGGCCAACGCCCGCAACTTCCGCGACAAGGCGCAGATGAAGGACGTCCTGCGCGCCGCCGGGGTCCCGTGCGCCCGCCATCGGCGGCTGAGCTCGGCCGCCGAGGGCTGGGTGTTCGCGCGCGAGGTCGGCTTCCCGATGATCGTCAAGCCGCTCGATGCGGCGGCCGCCAGGGGGACGTTCCGCGTCACCGATTCACCGGGCCTTCAGGCCGCGCTGCATGCACTACAGCCGACCGCCGACCACCCCTGCGTCGCCGAGGAGTTCGTCACCGGCCTCGAGCGATCGTTCGAGACCGTCAGCATCCGCGGCCGCGCCGTGTGGGACTCCTCGACGCGCTACAACCCGGCGCCATTGCACGTGCTCGAGAACCCGTGGATCCAGTGGACTGTGCTGCTGCCGCGCGAGGTCGAGACCAGCGACACCCAGGCCGTGCGCCCCTACGCCCGCGCCGCGCTCGAGGCGCTCGGCATGCACACTGGCATCAGCCACATGGAATGGTTTCGCCGCGACCGCCACGACACCGGCCCCGTGGCGATCTCCGAGGTCGGCGCCCGCCCGCCCGGCGCGCAGATCCTCTCCATCAATTCCCACGCGCACGACACTGACTTCTATCGCCTGTGGGGGCGCCTGGTCGTCCACGAGACCTTCGACCCCCCGACCCGCAAGTATGCGGCAGGCGCTGCGTTCTTTCGCGGGCAGGGCGGCGACCCTCGCGGGCCCCGTCGCATCGCGGCCCTGCACGGCCTCGAGCAGGCCCAGAAGGAGCTCGGCCACCTCGTGGTCGAGGCCAAGCTGCCGCAGGTCGGCCAGCCGCGCTCCGACTCCTACGACGGTGAGGGCTACGCGATCGTTCGCCACCCGGACACGGGAGTCGTCGAGAGGGCGCTCGAGCGCCTGGTCTCGCTGGTCCGCGTCGAGCTCGCCTGACTCCTGTCTCTCGCTGGTCCGCGTCGAGCTCACCTGATCGACGCCTGGTCCTCGGGACATGTCCTATCAAACATGTCCCCGCGAGCATGTCCCCGCGAGCATGTCCCCTCGAGCATCCGTGTAGTTCCGAGCCTGCCGCGCACGATCCCTCCGGCGCCGGCCCGCCGGCCCACGCGCCGGCCCGCGTCTGCGGGTGCTCATTTGCGCGCCTCGGCGATCTCGTCGCCCGCGCGCCGCAGACCCGGGAACGGCGGATCTCTGGCGCATCTGCCACTGGAGGGCTGTTCTCTCGCGCCCGCGCGGGGGCCTCTGCGCGCTCCTGGACGCGCCAGCGCCGTGGAGATCTGCCCTTGACCCGGCGGGAGCTTCCGCCGCTTTAATAGAGCTTCACGGGGGGGTCGATGCGCACTCACGACGTCAGCGAGCAGCTCGAGATCAAGGAGTTCGCCCGGTTCGAGGCGGCGCAAGGCGTCCGCGTCAAGCCCAGGTCACGGCTCCTCGACGCCAACGTGTATGGCGATGACTTCGCCCTGGTCGCGGTGCGCGACGGCTTCTACGCCGACTTGCTGCGCGTCTACTACGTCTCCCGCGGCCGCGTGTACATCGTCCGCTCGCCGCGCATGCGCTCGGGGCAGGGCTATCGACGGACCTCCGCGCTGCCCGAGGACGCCCGACCGCTCGACGAGTCCTGCTTCGACCCGGACGACCTCGAGGACCAGGCCGTGTTCGCGGTCGCCGACTGCATCGACGGCATCGGCTGACGCCCGGCCGTGCCGGCGTGCCGGCGTGCCGGCGTTCATCGGCATTTCACGGGCTTAAAAAAGAGCCGCCTCGTCCAGGGCACGGACCCTGCGGACGAGGCGGTCGAAGCCGCGAGACCTTGCTCTGGGCTTCTGTTTTTTCATGGAGGCGCCGGGAGTTGAACCCGGGTCCGAAAGTCATCAGGCGGGACCACTACGTGCGTAGTCGATGCATTTGGTTTTAGGACGAGAGCTTGCCCATCGACAGGCCCCCCCACGTCCGATCCTCTGGTTCTCGCAGGCGCGCCCGAGGCTTGCGCGCCCACCAGCTCCTGTAATTACACCTCTGTCCCTACTGGAACTCCTCGGGCAGAGACGTCGCTAGCGTAATTACTTACGCAGCGATGGCCATACGGCCGTAGTTGCCATCGTTGGCTTCTGTGTTTCCTACATATTTTGACGTGGCTATGTAGGCAGCCCCGGCACGCAGCCCTCACGTTCAGAACCCCCGTCGAAACCGTGACACCCCCTCGAGTAGTCGAGAACCTCGAACGAAAGACCAGGGCAGAGCCTGGTCGGCGCCTCGGGAGCGACGGGCGTGCCCCCGAGACGAGCCCCCATTATGATGCAGCCGGCCGGCACGCGCAAGGGCCAGGCGTCCAGCGCCACCCGCTCAGGAGTGCCGGGCCGCCCCCTTGTGGGGGCCCCCGAGGCGCACCCGCGAGCGCATGGGATGGGCCGGGCGCCGTTCGCGATGTTGCGCACCACGAGAAGCCAGGGTTACATGCCAACATCACGACCGGCGGCCCCGATACCGTTACCTCGACGCTCACCAAGCGCCCGCTCGGCGACCGCACCGGCGCACCCCCGCGTCGTGCCTTCGTCGTCGTCCTCGCGGGCGACCGCATGGGCGAGATGGTCGAGCTCGACCCGAACTACACGACCATCGGCCGCGGCCTGACCGCGACGGTGCGCATCAACGACGAGGGAATCTCCCGCACCCACGCGGCCGTTACCGTCGACAAGGGCGTCTACTACCTCTCCGATGCCGGCTCCACCAACGGGACCTTCGCCAACGGCGAGCGCGTCGACAAGTACCCGCTACGCGAGGGCGACAAGATCCAGCTCGGCGCCGCGAGCGTGCTCCGCTTCACCTTCCACGAGGACAGCGACGACGACCTCCAGCGCGACCTCTACGAGTCGACCCTGCGCGACCGACTCACCGGCCTGTTTAGCCGCAGCTACCTCGAGAACCGCCTCGAGTCCGACGTCGCCATGGCCCTGCGCCACGGCAAACCACTCGCCCTCGGCATGTTCGCCGTCGACAACCCCCGCGCCATCGTCGAGGCCCATGGGCAACCCGTGCTCGACCAGGTCCACCGCGAGCTCGCCCGCCGAGTGTTGGAGATCACGCGCAGCGATGACCTCGTCGCCCGCCATGGCGATGAATTCGTCCACGTCTGCCGCGATGTCGATGCCATGCGCGCCGCGCGCGCTGCCCTGCGGATCCACGGCCTGCTCGCCGAACACAGCTTCACGACCGCCGCCGGCCCCCTGCGCATCACCCTGTCCCTCGGCATCGCCGACCTCGCGCTCCTCCACGAGCCGACCGCCGACGCCCTGCTCAAGGCCTCCGAGTTCGCCCTCGCCATGGCCCGCCGCGCCGGCGGCAACCGGGTCGAGATCTACGACCCCGAGAGCGAACAGACCCGCCTGGTCTAGCCCTCGTGCGGACACAGACCACCACGCCCACCCGGGGCCGGCGCCCAGAAGCATCCGGATGCACCGGCCCATCCCGGCGATAGTTCGCGGTTTGCTCGCCGCTGGTTTAGCTTCGGCCTTCCGTGCTGGCTCCCGCGTGGCCGGCGAGGAGATCTCCATGCGTGAGCCCGTTACCTCCCCGTCCTCGCTGATGCGCTGCCTCGCCGGTCTCGCGCTGCTGACCCTCCCGCTGGCCTGCCGGGGGGACACCACCCCACCGCTCTACACGGCCGCCGTGGCCACCCCGGACGCCCCACCCGCCAGCGACACCGCGCCCGTCGCCGAGCCCGGGCGCAACCTGTGGTTCCCCCGCGGCCCCGGGCGCGACGCCATCCTCGCACGTGAGCGCCAGGACCACGTCGCCGCCGTCGCCCTGCTCGACCAGCTCCTCGCCACCACCACCCTCTCGCCCGATGACCGCGGCGCCGCCCAGTGGCTCCGCGGCCTCGAGGACCTGCGCGCCCAGCAGCACTCCGCGGCCGCCGAACGCTTCGCCGAGGCCCGCAAGGCGCCCGCGCTCGCCAGCGTCGCCGACCGCCTGCGCGTGCGCGAGGCCCAGGCCTGGCTCGACGCCGCCGAGCCCATGCGCGCCCTCCAGGCGATCGATAACCTGGCCGAAGGGACAGGCAACATCGCCGCCGCCGCCATGCTGATCACCGCCGACGCCAAAGCCCGCGGCGACGACCCGAAAGCCGCCGCCGCCCTCTACGACCGCTATCTCCAGCGCACCGGCGAGTCCGGCAAGCGCCACGAGGCCCGCGCCAAGCTGGCCCGCCTGCTCGCCGTCTCCACCGAC
>JAYUXQ010000320.1:0-1933 GCA_043752905.1 Nannocystis sp.
CTCTCGGCCACCGTGATCTGCACATGGTCGACGTGGCGGCGGTCCCAGAGCGGCTCGAAGATGCTGTTCACAAATCTGAGCACCAGAATATTCTGCACCGTCTCCTTGCCGAGGTAGTGGTCGATGCGAAACAGCTGGTCCTCGCGCAGCGAGGCGTACAGCGCCTCGTTGAGGGCCTGCGCGCTGGCGAGGTCGCGCCCGAACGGCTTCTCGACGATCACCCGGCGAAACTGCTTCGCGTCGCCGTGCTCGAGCATGCCGGCGGTCTTGAGTGCGGCGGTCGTCAGCGCGAACAGGTCCGGCTTGAGGGAGAGATAGTAGAGGCGCCCGGCGTGCTTGCCGTCGGGCAACTCGTCCAGGCGCGCGGCGAGCCGTGTCATGTCGTCAGCGGACTCGACGTCGGCGCGGACGTAAAACACGCGCGGGGCCAGCCTGGCGAATGCATCCTTGAGCTCGGGCGGGATGTGCTCGGCGACCTCGCGCCGGTAGTCCTCGTCGGACTTGGGGCTGCGCGACACGCCGACGACGGTGGAGGTCCCGCCGTCGCGGTCCTTGCCGGCGAGGCTGGCGAGGGCGGGCATGAGCTTGTGCAGCGTGAGGTCGCCGCTGGCACCGAAGATGACGACCTGGGCCGGATGCATGGAAGTGCTCCTGGAAGCCCGGGACTCTATCAGCTTGTGCTACCAGAGAGCGGTGGACCCCGAACGAACGAGACTGGACCAGCTACACCGTCGGGAGCGCCACTGGGACCTGTTCGGGCCGTACCTGAGCGAGCGGGCCTGGGGCACGGTGCGCGAGG
Organism: Nannocystis sp.; assembly: GCA_043752905.1. Classification (GTDB taxonomy): domain Bacteria; phylum Myxococcota_A; class Polyangia; order Nannocystales; family Nannocystaceae; genus Nannocystis. The sequence goes on from JAYUXQ010000320.1 coordinate 800, forward strand.
ACTACAGCGCGGACGGCGACGCATGGGGGTACTTCCCCCATGAGCACGCGCGCGCGCGGGTGTACCGCTGGAACGAGGACGGCCTCGCCGGCATCTCGGACGACAAGCAGCGGCTGTGCCTGGCGCTGGCGCTGTGGAACGGCCGCGACCCGATCCTCAAGGAGCGGCTGTTCGGGCTCACGGGCCCCCAGGGCAACCACGGCGAGGACGTGAAGGAGTGCTACTGGTACCTCGACAGCACGCCGACGCACAGCTATCTGCGGATGATCTACCGCTACCCGCAGCGGGAATACCCCTATGCGGCGCTGCTCGCCTCCGCCGCCGCCGCGGGCCGCGACGAACGCGAGCCCGAGCTGGCCGACACCGGGATCTTCGACGAGCACCGCTACTTCGACGTCGACGTCGAGTACGCCAAGGCCGCGCCCGACGACCTGGTGATGCGCATCACCGTGACCAACCACGGACCCGACGCGGCGCCGCTGCACGTGCTCCCGACGCTGTGGTTTCGCAACACCTGGTCGTGGGGCCGCGACGAGGCGCGGCCGGCCCTGTCGCAGGTGTCCCGCGGGCTGCACAACGCGAGCGAGGGCACGCTATTGTGCATGCACGCGAGCCACCCGCAGCTCGGCAATTTCTTGCTGACCTGCGCGGGCGCCGACGAGCTGCTGTTCACGCGCAACGAGAGCAACCGCGAGGTGCTGTGGGGCCTCCCGAACGCGACGCCGCACGTCAAGGACAGCATTCATCGTCACGTGGTGAATGGCGAGCGCGGGGCGGTCGACCCCGGCAAGACCGGCACCAAGGCGGCCGCGCACTATGTGCTGAGGCTCGCGGCTGGCGAGGTGCGAACGATCTCGCTGCGGCTCGTTCGCTGTCCGGACGAAGCCGGCGCGCAGTGGTCGGACGACGACGAATCCGGGGTGGTGCTGCCGCCGGACCTCGACGTCGACGCGCTGTTCACCGCGCGGCGCCACGAGGCCGACGAGTTCTACGCGCCCCTGCACCCCGACCCGCTCGGCGCAGACGAGCGCAAGGTGATGCGCCAGGCGCTCGCCGGCATGTTGTGGAATAAACAATTCTACCACTTCATCGTGCGCGACTGGCTAGATGGCGACCCCGGCCAGCCGCCGCCGC
>JAYUXQ010000321.1:0-4960 GCA_043752905.1 Nannocystis sp.
CGCGGCACCGTGCGCGTCTGCGCCGACTCGTAGTGCAGGTTGAGGCCCTCGTGGCTGGTATAGAAGTCGACGCGCGTCAGCTTGTCGACGCTGGTCTCGCCGAGCGCCTCCATGAAGCGCAGCGCCTCCGACAACCGCTTGGTCGTCTGCACATACTCCTCACGCATCTCGGGCGGAAGATCCGCGCGGGCGAAGAACCCGAGGTCGAAGTACTCCGGGTGGTGCAGGTCGGCGAAGCCCGCCGCGCTCAGCGAGCGCACGAAGTTGAGGGTCAGGGCCGAGTGCGCGTACGCGTCGAGCAGCGCCTGGGGCTGGGTGCGCCGCGCGTCGGCCGTGAAGTCGGGCCGATTGACGAGGTCGCCGAAGTAGCTCGGCAGCACCACGCCGTCGCGCTCCTCGGTCGGGCTCGAGCGCGGCTTGGCATACTGCCCGGCCAGCCTCGCCACCCGCACCACCGGCAGCTGGCCGGCGTGCACCAGCACCACCGACATCTGCAGCAAGATCTTGAGCTTGTTGGCGATGATCGTCGGCTGGCAATCCAGCAAGGTCTCGGCGCAGTCACCCCCCTGCAGCACGAAGCGCTTGCCGATCTGGGCGTCGGCGATCAGCTCCTTGAGGCGCTCGACCTCCCACGAGGTCACCAGCGGCGGCAGCTCACGCAGCTTGCCGACCACCCGACCCAGGGCGGCAGGGTCGTCGTACTTGACGTCTTGCAGCAGAGGCCGGGTCTTCCAGGAGTCGAGGTGCCACGGCAAACGCCCCTGGGCTGCGACGGGTCCGTCGATCGGAGACATTCAGGCAGCATACACGCCCCCGAGAGCCCATGCGTGTCGTGCATGTGCACCCCGGACGTGCGGACCCGGCGCCTGTCTGAACAGACAGGTGTCTCCGCGGCGGGCATGCGCGGACCCGTGCGCGGACGTGGCGGACATGCAGTGGTCTCTTGTCGCACTCGCGGCGTCGCTGTCGGCGACGCCGACGCAGAGTCGGACCGCGTCGGCGGATGTGCCGATGCCTGGCGTACAGCAGATGAAGCCCCGGCGGCGAGCCGCGCCCGCCCTACGGCGCCTTCGGTGCCTGCGCCGCCGCGGCCGACGACCCCGGCGGCGTCGCGGCCGGGCCCTGCCCGACGGGCACCGGCGTGGGCGTGGGCGTGGGCGTGGGCGTGGGCGTGGGCGTGGGCGTGGTGGTCGGCGCGGGCGTCACGACAGGGGCCGTGCCTGCCGCGGTGGTCGCCTTCCTCGGCAGCTTGACCGGCGTGCCGACCATGCGCTTGCGGTAGTCGACATAGCCGGCCACCAGCGCGCGGTACAGCAGGCCGCCGACCACCTTGTGGCCGTGATGAGTCAGATGCGAGAGGTCGCCCGAGCCGAGCGCCGGGCTGCTGCGGACCCAGCGGCCCATCGAGCCCTCGCCGCCCATCGCCTGGTAGGTGTCGAAGAAGGCGCAGCCCTCGGCGGCCGCGACCTCGCGCTGGGCGTTGACGATCTTCGTCACGATCGACCGCGTGACGATGCGGGCGCCGTCACGCTCGCCGTGATCGAGGGGCGCCATCACCAGGCACGGCAGCGGGTCCTTGGCGCCGCGGAACAGCCGCAGCACCTGCGTGTACTCCTCGCGGTACTTCGCCATCGTGCCCTGCGTGTTCATGTCGTTGCCGCCGAACATGAAGACCACGAGGTCGGGGTCGCGGCGGCGGATCTGGCTGTGCAGGTGTTTCTCGTCGAAGTTGAGCATGCGCCGCGTCAGCGCGCCGATCTGGCTCATCTCGTCCCACACCACGCCGGGCACGTCGCGCTCCATCACCACACCGTAGGCCCGCGCCTTGCCACCACCGGCCGCGCGCACCGTCAACGTGTGCTCACCATCGTCCGTCTCGATCACCTGCCAGCGATCCTCCAGTTGCTCCGCCGCGGTCTCGATCACCACGGGCTCCTCGTCGTCGAGGGTCACGCGGATGTTGCCGCCCTTCGGTGCGCCCGCGTACCACAGCTCGAAGCGCGAGACCTTGCGCCCCATCGGGCCCTTCGTCGCCGTGCCGAGCGAGACCTCCGCGCCGCCGACCGACTCGAAGGTGGTGCCGCCGAGCCCGTAGTGGCCGTCCTTCTCGCGGCAGCCGAAGATGATAAAGCAGTGGTTCCAGGGCGACTTCTCCTCGAAGCGCGCGCCCTGATGCTTGTAGCTGGCGTTCGGTTGCCCGAGCAGGTGAAAACCGTGGCCAGCGTCGCCGAAGCGGGCCTGCATCTTCAGGCGGATCGCGCCCGGGATGCCGTCGTTGCCGATCGCCGAGTCGCCGTAGTGCATCACCCGCGTGGTCGCACCGGCGTAGCCGAGCTCGCTCGCCGCCAGCGCGGCATAAAACGGGTCGAGGGTCTCGACGTTCTCGAGCGGACGCTCCACGCGCTCGCTGTCCTCGGGGCTCGACGCCAGCGCGGGCAGCTTCTCGATCTCGTTGCCTGTCACGACCGGCTCGCGGACCTCGCGGTCGACGAACGGCACCGCCCTGTCCTCGGCCTCGAGCTCGGTGCGGGCCAGCGCCTGCGCCGCGGCCAGCTCGGCGTCCACTTTGGCGACGGACTCCCCCTCGCCGAGCAGCACGCGGCCGATGAGGTTCCAAAACGGCACGTAGTCCATCTCGGCCGTCCACGGCCGGGCCCAGTGCCAGCGCGGCACCGCGTAGGTCAGCCCGATCAGCGTGACCAGCGTGACCATCGCCGTGACGATCTGGCGGAAGGTGCCGCGCGGGTAAGGCCCGCCGGGGTCGCCCGAACCGCGGAGCTCGACGCGAAAGCGGTGGTCCTCCCCGTCGAGGAGTCCTGCGTGCGTGTCGTGGGACGGAGCGGTCATGGCGACTTTTAAAATTGGAAGTAGATGTTGGCCCGCGGTCCGCCCGAGAGCAGGAGGTACACGCCGAGTGACGCGGCGGCGAACAGCAGCCCGATCACGGGTCCGGGCAGCCGGCGAAACGCCTCGTACCCGAGGTGGTCGACCCAGCGTTTCGGGGTCATGTGATACGCGATCCCGCCGACGAGCACCGCCCACGCGCCGGGCGACAGCAGGCCCTCGCGGATGCCGTGGGTGTCGAGGCGCAGCATCCCCGCGATCATCGTGCGGCTGGTGTCGAGGTCGTCGGCGCGGAAGAACACGCGCGAGATGACCGTGAAGTGGAAGGTCAGCAGCACGTGCAGCGCGACGTTCCACCACTTGCCGGTCTCGGGCAGCGCCGCGACGATGACGAACATCGCCGCGGCGAAGCCGGCGAGCCCGAGCGCGGTGGCCACCTCGAGCTGGAGGACCTCGACGCCGAGCCCGAACACCGCCGAACTCAGCAGCAGGATGCCGACGACCCACGGCGCGCTGCGGGCCAGCGTGAAGCGCCCGCGCGGCCGCCCGCGGTTCCAGCGGTTGAACACCATCGCCAGCGCGTGGACGTTGCTGTAGATGATGAAGTTCCAGCTCGCGCCGTGCCACATGCCGACCAGGAACATGGTCAGCCACAGGTTGAAGTACACGCGGGCGGGCGAGCCGCGGCTGCCGCCGAGCGGGAAGAACACGTAGTCACGCAGCCACGTCGACAGGGTCATGTGCCAGCGACGCCAGAACTCGCCGAGGTTGGTCGCCTGATACGGCCGGTCGAAGTTCTCGGGCAGCGTGTAGCCGAGCAGCAGGGCGACGCCGATCGCGATGTCCGAGTAGCCGCTAAAGTCCGCGTAGAGCTGGAGCGTGAACGCGTAGAGCGCCAGCAGGATCTCGAGCGAGGTGTAGGTGCCCGGCGCGGCGAACACGGCGTCGGTGAACTGCGCGGCGATCCAGTCGCCGAGCACCGCCTTCTTGAGCACGCCGCACAGGATGCGATACATCCCCATGCTCATGTTGCCAGCGCTCAGCTGCGGCGGACGGTGCAGCTGGGGCAGGAACTCGTGCGCCCGCACGATCGGCCCTGCGACCAGTTGCGGGAAGAACACGACGAACAGCGCGAACCGGCGAAACGAGGGCTCGGGCGTCAGGCGCCCGCGCCACACGTCGATCGTGTAGCTCAGCGTCTGGAACGTGTAAAAGCTGATCCCGATCGGCAAGATCAGCCGCAGGTGCGGCACCACGACCTCGACCCCGAGCGCCGCGGCGATGTCCGCGAAGGCCCCGAGGAAGAAGTTGGTATATTTGAAGTAGCCGAGCAGGCCGAGGTTGCCGACCAGGCTCGCGCCGAGCCAGGCGTTGCGCGCCCGCCTGGCCCGCGCCTGCGTCGCTGGATCCGGGCTGTCCATCTCGAGCCGGCGCGCCGCGATCCTGTGCGAGCAGACGTAGTCGAGCACCGTCGACAAAAACAGCAGCGAGACGAAGTACCAGGGCGGCTGGATCGGGTCCGTGTGCGGGCCCGCCATGTAAAAAAAGTAGCTCGCCGCGACCAGGAACAGCACCCGCAGCACGGGCACGTTCGCCAGCGCCCACGACAGCAGGAGCACCGGGATGATGAACAGCAGAAAGTCGAAGCTGACGAAGAGCATCGCGCGCGGGCCGTGGGCGACCGGCCCGATAACTACCCACGCGCGCCCCCAAACGCGAATCTTCGGCGCAAAACTCCCGCCCGGCGCGCCCGGGGCTGGCCGGCCGCGGGGCCCGGCCGTACAATGCGGCATGCGTTCCGGCCGCCTCGTGTCCCGTCCGTCTCGTGGCGCCCGCCCCATTGCCGCTCGCTCCCTGGCCGCCTTCGTGGCCGTCGCGCTCGCCTCGACCCCGGTCGCCGCGCAGGACCCGACGCCGGTCCGGGTCGACGATCAGCCGCTCGCCACCGAGGCCTTGCCGCTCCCGGCCGAGATGCCCGCGCCTGCGCCCGCGCCCGCGCCTCAGCCGACCGCGGCCGTCGACACGGTCGTGCTCCGCGACGGCAGCGTCATTCGTGGCACGGTCGCCGAGGTGTTCCAGGGCCGGCATGTGACGATCGTGTCGGTCGCCGGCCAGC
>JAYUXQ010000322.1:0-4959 GCA_043752905.1 Nannocystis sp.
CGCGCGAGCGACTCGACGGCCTTGGCGTACAGCGCCGCCTGCACGCGCGTGAGCCCGCAATAGACCTGAAGCTCGGTCTTGTCGGGGAGGTCGGCGATCACGCGGCGGTCGGTCTTGAGGCGGCGAAGGATGTACGGTCGCACCAGCGTGCGCAGCGGCTCCATGCCGCCGCGGTCGTTGCCGAGGCGCTTGATGAATTTTTTGAAGTCTGTGAGGCCGCCGAGCAGGCCCGGGCTCGAGAAGTCGAACAGCGACCAGAGGTCGACGAGCGCGTTCTCGACGGGGGTGCCGGTGAGCACCAGGCGATGCCGGCTGCGCAGCGCCTTGACGGCGCGGGTCTGCTTGGCTTGCGGGTTCTTGATCGCCTGGGCCTCGTCGAGGGCGACCAGGCCCCACGCTTGCGCCTGCAACCATTCCTGGCGCAGCAATGTACCATATGTGGTGAGCATGACATCGATGCGCGTGAAGTCGGGCGGGCTGTCGACCTCGCCGGCGCCGCGGTGGGCCACGTGTACGCGCAGGCCGGGGGCGAAGCGCTCGAGCTCGGCGCGCCAGTTGCCGAGCAGCGAGGCCGGCAGGACGATCAGGTGTGGACCGGCGACGCCGCGCTGCTGCATCAACAACAACAGCGCGATCACCTGCACGGTCTTGCCGAGGCCCATGTCGTCGGCGAGACAACCACCGAGGCCGAGTCGGGTCAGCAGCCATAGCCAGGCGACGCCGTCGCGTTGATATGGTCGCAGCACGCCGTGCAGCGCGGGCCCGGGGTCGGCCTCCGCGTTGCCGCTGGGAGATTGCAGGGCGGCGAGCAGGCTCGCCAGCCACGGGCCCGGACGCGCGACGGTCCAGCGCACGGGGGTGGCCTCGGCCAGCGAGTCGCGCGGCAGACCGGCGAGCAGGCGCATGCCCTCGGCGAAGCCGAGCGCGCCCTTTGCAGCGGCCGCCTCGGCGCCCTGCCAGTGGCGCAGGGCCTCGGCGTGGCGCTCCGGCTCGAGCTCGACCCAGCGTCCACGCAGCCGATGCAGCCCGGCCTCGCCCTGCATCATCTCGCGCCACTCCTCGGCGGTGAGCTCGTCGTCGCCGATGAAGTACCGCAATTGGAAGTCGAGCAGCGCGGACAGCCCGAGCGCCGGCTCGCGGCTGCCGATCTGCACGCGCACCTGCGGCTGCATGTCCTCGGCCTGCCACCACGTCGGCACGCGCGCGTCGATGCCGGCACCCGCGAGCGCAGGCACGACGCGCAAGAAGGCGTGGGCCTCGCGGGCGGTCCACGCGACCGCGTGGAACAGCTCGTGGCTGTCGAGCAACGCGCCCAGCGTCGGGTCGCGGGCGGCGGCGCGGGCGACCGGCGCGAGCAGCCGCTGGCGCCCCGCGGGGTCGGACGCGAGGCCGAGCAATGCATCCCCGAGTGGTTGATGCTGCACACGACCGTCGGCGCCGCGGCTGCGCGCCAGCGTGGCGAGGAACGCGAACGGGCGCTGTGGATCGTCCCGCTCGACCAGATGCATGCAGATCCGTCCGAGCTCGGGGTCGATGCCGTGACGCCGCAACAGCTCGACCAGCGAGACACCCGAGCGACGCAGCTCGTCGTCGACGGCGCGCGCGACCTCGCGCCACGCGGCGGCGAGGCTGCGCTCGCCGAGCAGGCCGCGGTCCTCCAGCGCAGGCGTGGCGGCCATCAGCGCCGCCAGCTCCTCGGGCCCGGGACCGACGCGGATCGCCTCACCCGGCGAGCCCGCGGCGACCGCGACGAGCACCCGCCGCGCCAGCATGCGCCCGAACGCGAGATCCGGCGCGAGCGGGGCGTCCCCGACGGCCAATCTCAACAGGCGCTCGCCGAGCTCGACCCGACCCGAGCGCGCCTGCCACGACAGCCCGGGATCGAGGCGCTCCCCCGCGGCGAGCACGACGAGGTCGCCATACAGCGTGACCTTCAACGCGATCAGCTCGGGGGTTTGCAGCGGCGTGTCCACGGGGGCCCGCGGCATAGCACAGACGGCCCTCCGGCGCAGCGCTGGGGCTCTCTCGGCCAATACCGCCGCGGCTGCGCGTAGTCTCGCACGCGGCGCGAAGCGAGCGCGCGGCGCCTCCCCCGGACGCCCGCGCGGCCGCGAAGACCGCTGCGCTGCCCTCGATCGCGCCGGCCGATCGACTCGCCGAGCAAATAGTGCCACCCTTGCCGGCTGCGCCGCGGTCAAGCGCTCGCGCAGGTCACACGAGCGGCGAGGCGTCGAGGTGCGCGAGCAGATCGGCGGGCCCGTCGTAGATCGCCACGGCGTCGCCGAGCGTGTCCTCGGGCATACCGCCGCACAGGAGCCCGATCGCCGGGATGCCGGCGCGGCGCGCAGCCTCGAGGTCGTAGCGCGTGTCGCCGATCATGACGCACTCGCTGGCCGCCAGCCCGAGCGCGGCGCGGGCCATTTCGACGATGTCGGGCGCGGGCTTCGAATGCGCCACCTCGCCGGACGAGACGACCGCCTCGAAGCTGCCGTCGAGCCCGATCGACGCGAGCAGGTGGTCGACATCGGGGCGGGTCCCCGAGCTGGCGAGCGCCAGTCGCAGGCCGCGCTGGCGTAGGGTCGTGATCAAGTCGACGGCGCCGGGGAACGGGCGCAGCGTCGGGATGAGGCGGGTCATCAGGGCCTGGCGTCGCTTCTCGACCGGGTGGCCCTCGTGGCTGTCGAGGGCGACGCCGACGAGCGCGGGCAGCAGCTTGTCGCTGCCCATGCCGACCAGCAGCCGGACCTGCTCCTGGGTGACCTCCCGGCCGAACTCGGCGAGGGCCTCGACCCACGCGAGGATGTGGGCGTCGTTGCTGTCGACGAGGGTCCCGTCGAGGTCGAAGATTACGCCGCGGATCGTTGGCACAGAGGACCGATAGCACCGCATCGCGCGCGCGCCACTCGATCGCGGCCACGAGCCGCCCGCGGATCAATCCTCCTGCACGCCAGGATCCGGGATCAGCCCGTGCTTGCGCAGCAGCGTGCGCAGGTGCTTGCGGTCGAGCTCGGAGGCCCGCGCCGCCGCCGAGATGTTGCCGTCGACCCGGTCGAGCAATGTGCGCAGATACCTGTGCTCGAAGGCGTCGATGATCGCCTGCTTGGCGGCGGCGAACGGGCGCTCCGTGTCGACCTCCAGACCGGTCTCTTCGGACATGTCCCCGGGGACATACCAGCGCAGCCCGGAAAAGTTGCGCGCCCCGGGCGACAGCGCGAGCGCCCGGTCGAGCGCGTTGCGCAGCTCGCGGACGTTGCCGGGCCACATGTGGTGTCTGCAGGCATGCAGGCATGCAGGCATGACCGAAAACGGAGGATTCTTGGGTAGCGCGAGTTCGTGCGTGGCGTGCGAACGGGCTGAGCGCAGGGCGCTTCGCGCAGAGCGGTACGCGGGTCGGCGCTGCGCTACCGCGCTGCCAAGGACAAATGTGTCAGCGTGACGACCCACGCCGGGACGGGCCGACGCGCGACCCGCCATGGCCACGCGAGATCCGTCGCTCCTCTTGCCAGCGCTGCTCGGTCTCGCCGGCCGCCGCGCGAGCCGGGCAGGTCCTCGTCGAGCGCGACGGCCAGGCCCTCACGCTCGTCGAGGGCTGCGTCGACAGCGGTGGGCGCTTCGTCGGCCTGGCGCCCCGTACGGCGATCGAGCTGTGCGGGGCAGCCTGGGGCGTGCCACGCAGGACCGGGACGGTCCTCGTCTTCGATCTGCGACGGTTCGGATTGACCGGAGGCGCGCGCGTCCGTAAGGTCGCACCATGTTTCCCCGTGGAGCCCTGATCCTGGCGAGCCTCGTGCTCGCGTGCACCGTGACCAACGAGCCGTCCGACACGGATGCGTCGACCACCGGCGCGAGCACCGGCGCGAGCACCGGCGCGAGCGGTCCGACCAGCGCGACGTCGACCGCGTCGACCGCGTCGACCGCGGCGACCTCGGCGACATCGGCGACGACCGGGCCGGACGACCCGACGAGCGCGGGCTCGGAGGCCAGCTCCGCGAGCGAGGCCGGCACCGACACGGGCAGCGGCGGCGTGGCCTTCACCGAGGTATATGAGCAGATCATCATGCCGAAGGGTTGCAACTCCGGGTATTGCCACGGCGGCGGGGCCGGCGGGCTCGTGATGACGGACGAGGCGACCAGCTACGCGAACCTCGTCGAGATGGCGGCGACGGCGATGGTGTGCGGCCAGAGCATGCGCGTGGTGCCCGGGTCGCCCGACGAGAGCATCATGTGGTACCGCGTGCGGCCGGCGGCGCTCGACGCCGGCAACCCGTGCGCGCCGAAGATGCCGCAGGGCTCGATGGGCCTGACCGACGACGAGGCGAAGCTGGTCGACAACTGGATCGCAGGAGGCGCGCTCGAGTGAGGTGGCTGTTCGCGCTCTCGCTCGCCCCCGGGTGCGCGGCGCCGGCACAGCCCGGGGAGCCGGCAGCCCGTGCAGCGCCGGCTGCGGTCGCGTGGAGGGCGGCGCCGGAGCCCGTCATCAGCGCCGCGACTGTCCCGGCCGACGCGGCGGCGATGGCCGAATGGTTACAGTCGTTCGTGTATCGCCGGTGGCCGCCGCAGACGGAGATTCGGGCGACCGGCGAGCACGGCGGCGAGCGGTTGTATTTCAACGACGCGCTGGCCGCGTCGATGCGGGCCGGCGCGAGCGAACACCCGATCGGCAGCGCCGCGGTGCGCGAGCTGTATGCCGCGGACCTGCGGACGCTCAAGGGCTTCGCGGTGATGCACAAGACGGGGCCCTCGGGCCCGGTCGGTGAGGGCTGGTACTGGTACGAGGTGTTTAGCGCCACGGCGCAGGCCGAGCCGACCGTCGCCGGACCGGCCGCGCGCGGGTGCGTCGGCTGTCACGCGCACGCGGTCGACTTCGTGCACTCGCCCGACACCCCGCGCGAGGACCCGCAGCCGCTGCTGTGACCACGGTCGCGTCGTCCATGCGCACGGAGCGCTTGCCGCTCATGA
>JAYUXQ010000323.1:0-1930 GCA_043752905.1 Nannocystis sp.
ACCGTGCTCGGGACCATCGGCCCGATGATCGCCCGCAACGGCAACCAGATCACCGTGCACTGTCCGCCCTCGATCGGCTTTATCCACGCCGACCTGACCAAGATCCGCCAGATCTTGCTCAACCTCCTCAGTAACGCGGCCAAGTTCACCGACAAGGGCTCGATCCGCCTGTCGGTCTCCAAGCTGCTGCAGGGCACCACCCAAATGGTCCAGTTCATCATCGCCGACACCGGCATCGGCATGACCCAGGGTCAGGTCGCGCAGCTGTTCCAGGCGTTCTCGCAGGGCGACTCCTCGACCTCGCGGCGCTACGGCGGCACCGGCCTCGGCCTGGCGATCACCAAGGCATTCACCGACATGCTCGGCGGCGCGATCGAGGTCCAGAGCAACCTCGGCGGCGGCACCGTGTTCGTCGTCCGGCTCCCCTTCGTCAACCCCCGCGACCTCTCGGGCAGCAAGCGGGCGATCAGCCCCGAGATCGCCGAGGCCGCGCGGGCCGCCGCGATGCGGGCCGGTCTGCTCAAGGACGCCCGCACTTACTAGATACGACCATTCCGGCGCTGCGAGTTTGCACCTGTCCCAAAGGTCAGTGCGCTCGCGCGCCTGGTCGCCCCGTATGCGGCGGGGGCTGGCGTCCGCTTGACCCCCGCCAGGAGGTTCCGTAGCGTCCGGCGGTGGGTGAGTCTCGCACACCGCCGCGAGGGCTCCGCTGGCTCCGTCCGCCGGTCGTCGCGGACGAGGAGTCGCGGCGGGTCGCGCGTCTGCTGCACATCACGCTGCTGACCAACCTGTTCACCGGCACCGCCGCCGCGCTGGTCCACGTGTTCGCGCTCGGGGCCGCCGGCAACAGCGTGTTCATTTACCCCCCGTTCTTGCTCGTCAGCGCCGCGCTGCTCGTCACGCTCGGCCAGGGCCGCATCCACGGCGTCGCGCTCGCGATGCAGGTCCTGTTCCTGCTCGCCATCGTCGGCAGCGCCTTCACCGATGGCGGCCTGCGCGGCCCGACGATGGGCGGCCTGGTGCTGGTGGTCATCGTCGCCACGCTGCTGTTCACCGGGCGCCTCGTGCTGGTCTGCATCGGCGTCTGTATCCTGATCCTGCTCGGCTTCCTCGCGCTCGACCTGACCGGCGCGATGCCGGCCCCCACCACCCCGGACACCCGCGGACTCGCCTTCCTCGCGCGAGCGATCCACCTCGGCGGTGCCGGCATATTCCTCTACCTCGCCGTCAACAGCCTGCAGGACACCCGCCAGCGCGCGCACGAGGGTGAGGCGCGGGCCGACGCCCTCCTGCGCGAGGCCACCGCGGCGCGGCTCTACGCCGACAACGTGCTCGCCTCGATGGCCGAGTCGCTGGTCGTCGTCGACGCGCAGGGCGTCATCCGGACCGCCAACAAGGCCGCCGTCGAGCTCCTCGGCCACGACCGCGAGGCCCTGCTCGGCCGGCCCTACACGACGGTCCTGCCCGACTACGGCGCGCAGCTCGGCGACCACGGCCCGCAGCACGCCTCCGTCGAGCGCAGCTATCGCCACCGCGACGGCGCGGCGGTGCCGGTGCTGTTGACCCGCTCATCGCTCGCCGACGAGACCGGCGAGGTCGTCGGCTCGGTGTGCGTCGCCTCGGACATCCGCCAGCTCAAGCAGGCCGAGATCAGCCTGCGCGAGGCCAAGCAGGTCGCCGAGGAGGCCTCGCTCGCCAAGAGCCGTTTCCTCGCCAACATGAGCCACGAGCTGCGCACCCCGCTCAACGCCGTCATTGGCTACGCCGAGATGCTGCTCGAGGAGGCCCACGAGCGCGGCCTCCACGGATCGATCGACGAGCTGCGCAAGGTGCAGTTCGCCGGCAAGCACCTGCTCGGCCTGATCTCCGACATCCTCGACCTCTCGAAGATCGAGGCCGGTCGCATGGACATCCACCTCGAGACCTTCGA
>JAYUXQ010000324.1:0-12029 GCA_043752905.1 Nannocystis sp.
TGCGGCGGCGGCGGAGCCTCGGACGCGAGCCGCGGATCCGCAGCGGATGTGATCGGTGCGTCGGGCCCGGGTGGAATACCGAGCGCGTCGGAGCCGGTGAGCGCGGCCGGTGCGGCCGACACGTCGACGTCACGCGGGTCAGTCGTCTCGCGACCGGCGAGCCGCGTCAGCCGGTCGAGCAGGTCGACGCCCGCGTCATCGAGCTTCGACGCGCTCGCGGATGTTGCGGATGTCACGGGCATCACGGGCATCACGGGCATCACGGATGTCACGGATGTCACGGATGTCACGGGCATCGCGGGCATCGCGGACATGGTCGCCGCGGTCTCGGGCAAGCCGCTGGCGCGCGGCAACTCCGGGTCCGCGAGCATCGCCACGTTGACCGCCAGCGCCGCCTCCGAGGCCGCCGCGTCGCGCTCCTCGTGGGCCTCGCGGCTGGCCGCGCGCAGGGGCCCGCTGCGCGCCATCGACAGCGCGCCGCTGCTGTGCCGCGACACCGGCCGCACGCCGCTCGTCTCGGCGCCCCCGAAGCTCCCGGACATGCCCGGCATGCTGTACACGGCGGACCCCATCGACATGAGGCCGCTCTCGTGCGCCAGCGGGGCCGGATAGATGCCGCTCGCCTCGCGCGGCTGCGGCATCACGCCGCTGGGCTCGTGCGAGGTCGGGTACACGCCGCTCGCCTCGCGGGCGACCGGGAACATGCCGCTCAGCTCGGGATGACCGGGGTCGATGAAGCTCGCCAGCCAGCCGGCGATCTGGTTGTCGCCCGAGGCGAGCGCCCGGATCTTGACCGTACGGCGGCCGTCGCTGGCCTTGATGTCGACCGAGAGCTCGTCGGCCTTGACGAAGCGGCGCGTCATCAACACGCCCGCGGCCGCGCGCACGCGCGGGGTCAGGCGATGCAGCTCGGACTCGTCGTCGGCGTTGAGGGTCGAGGCGACGATCTCACCGTCGATCCCGATCATGCCCGCGGGGGTCGGCCACTGGTTCATCAGGCCGACCAGGACCCGGCGCTGCTCGAGCAGGCGGCCCTGCATCTGCGACTCGAGCTCCTGCTGGCGGTCGAGCGCCGCGTTGAGCTGGCGGGCCACCAGGCCCAGTTCGTCCTGATAGAAGTCACGGACCCGGCGGCGGCGGTCGCCCGCGGCGATCGCCTCCGTCACGTGGCCGACCTCCGTCAGTCGGCCGAGCACGTCGCGCTGCAAGCTACGCGACAAAAAGCCCAGCGACAGCAGCGCGGCCGTCACCATCACGCCGAGCAGCACGGCGCCCTCGACCGCCGAGCGCGAGGCCTCATCGTTGGCCTGCTTGAGCGACTCGGTCTTGCGCGCGACGTAGTCGTTGAGCTCGGCCTTGAGCAACAGCAGCGCCTTCTGGGTCCCGCCGCGATAGTCCTCGGACGCCTCGAGCGGGTCCTCGTAGACGCGCGACAGCAGCTCGGCGCGGACCTTGCGGTACTCCTCGAAGTTGGCGCGCACGGCCGTGAGCGTCGAGCGGTCCTCGTCGTCGACATTGGCCTTGCTGATGTCGTCCGCGCTGGTGAGCGCGGCCTCGAATGCACGCTCGGCGTCGTCGAGCGACGTCCCGGTGGTCGGCTGCAGCAACGCGAGCAGCGTCTCCGAGTCCTGGCGCTCGAGCTTTTCGATCATCGTGATCGCCTGCGTCAAGCTACGGATGTTGCGCTCGAGCACCTGCTTCGAGTTGCCGGCGACGCGTTGTGAATTGATCGCCGCCACGGACACGGAGAGCAGCAGCAGCCCGATCAGGTAGCCGTAGCCGAGGAGGATCCTGGTGCGGAGTGTCATCGGGCTCCTTTGCTCAGGCGAGGCTAGCGACCCGGCGCACCGAAGCCGGCGGACCGACGACCACCAGGCGATCGCCGCGTTCGAGGCGGTCGCTCAGCGCCATCCCGGACAGCACCTGTCCCGCGCGGCGCACGGCGACCACCGAGATGCCGTAGCGGCGGCGCAGGTCGAGCTCGTCCTGACTGCGGCCGATGAACTGCTCCGGCGTCGCAAGCTCGACCAGATTGGTATTCTCGTCGAGCGCGATCTGCTCGAGGATCGTCGGGTGGGCCAGGTTCCTCGCCAGGCGCTGGCCCATCTGCAGCTCGGGGTTGATGATCTCGTGCGCGCCGACGGCCAGCAGCACGCGGCCGTGCAGCTCGTTGGCCGCGCGGCTGATGATGCGTGGGATCCCGCGCTGGCGCAGCAGCGCCGTCGTCAGGATCGACGTCTCGCGCGCGCGGGCCCCCATCGCCACGACCACACACGACATGCGCTCCAGGCCCAGCTCCTCGAGCGCCAGCTCGTTGGTCGCATCGGCGCAGGCGACCGCGTCGACCTCCGCCTCGATCATCTGGGCGCGCTCCTGCAATTGGTCGATCGCCAGCACCGCCGCGCCCTCGCGAACGAGGCTGAGGGCGACGGCACGCCCGAACTGACCGAGACCGATGACCGCGAAATCTCCGCTCATAGCAACCTCCGAGCTACCCGACCATGATCTTGGCTTCCGGGTACGTGATCTGACTGGCGCCCGGAGATCCGAGGGCCAGCGCCAGCGACACCGGGCCGACGCGGCCGATGAACATCGTCAAGATGATCACCCACTTGCCGGTCGCGTTCAACTCGGCGGTCGCGCCGATGCTGAGGCCGACCGTCGCAAGCCCGCTGACGACCTCGAACGCGACCTTCTCGAAGGCCATATCGTGGCTCGCCAGCACCAGAAAAATCGCCACCATCGCCACCATCGTCGCCACGGTCATGATCGTCGCGGCCCGGTACACGATGTCGTGCGGGATCGTGCGACGAAGCAGCAGCGCGCGGGGTTGGTTGCGGATCAGCGCCGGGATCGCAGCGAGCATCACCGCCAGGGTCGTCGTCTTGATGCCGCCGCCGGTGCTTCCGGGCGACGCCCCGATGAACATCCACACGATCATCATCAGGATCGTCGAGCGCTCGAGCCCGGCGTAATCGATGGTCTGGAACCCGGCCGTGCGCAGCGACACGCTCTGGAACAGCGCGTTGAGCAGCTTGTCGCCGGCGCTGGTCAGGCTGCCCAGCGACGCGTTCCACTCCGTCATCGCGTACAGCGCCGTCCCGCCGACGATCAGCCCGGCCGACATGATCAACACGATGCGCGTCTGCAGTGACATCCGCCGCTCGCCGCCGCGAAGGTGCAGCCACAGGGCCGCCAGCACCGTGAAGCCGAGCCCGCCGAGGACGATCAGCGCCATGTGCACGCTCTGCACGTAGGTGTCGCGCTGGAACTGGATCAGCGAGTCGCTCCACAGCGAGAAGCCGGCGTTGCAAAACGCCGAGACCGCGTGAAAAGTGCCGCGCCACAGCGCGTCGAGCGGCTCGTAGCCGTAGTGATAGTGAAACGCCAGCGCCAGCATCGCCGCCCCGACCGCCTCGATCAGCAGCGTCGAGATGACGATGAAGCGCGTCAGCTCGTACGCCGAACCCGGGCTGGCGAGGTCGAGCACCTCCTCGAGCGCCTGTTCGCCGCGCAGCGCCAGGCGCCCGCCCAGCAGCACGGTGGCGAAGGTCGACAGCACCATGATCCCGAGGCCGCCGAGCTGGATCAGCAGCAAGATGACGACGTGCCCGAACGACGTGAACGCGACCGGCGTGTCGAGCACGATCAGGCCCGTGACACACGTCGCCGACATCGAGGTGAACAGCGCGTCGATGAAGGGGATCGCTTCCGGCCCCGCCGACGACACCGGGAAGGTCAGCAGCATCGCGCCGACCCCCGCGAGCGCCCCGAACGTCGAAAGGATCAGCAGCGCCGGCCGGGTGTAGAAGCTGTGCAGCAGGTCCGCGAACACCTGGCTGCGGCCGAGCATCAGCGCCAGCACGCCGGCCTGATACAGCCCGAGCGTCGCCAGCAGCGCCGGGATGCTGGCGATCGCCTGTGGCAGCCCGAGCACCAGCAGCAGCCCGAGCGCGACCAGGTAGCGCCGGCTCTGGCGCAGCGCGCGGAACATGAAGGGGCCCGTCACCGCGAGCATGCACGCGTCGAGCCCGAGGCACACGTAGCGGGCCGCGGCCGAATCGGTAAGGTGGAACCCGCCGACCGCCGTCGAGGCCAGCACCGACACGATCAGCAGGTGGCGTACGGCGGCGCCGTAGCGGGCGACCCAGGTGGCGTTCGGGTCGTCCGCGGCGAGCCGTCGCCCTCGTGGGTTGCGCACGCTGAGCGCGAACAGGTAGTCGCCGATCAGCAGCAGGTTCCACAGGATGACCGCCGCCGCGACCGGGGCGTCCTCCGCGAGCACCGGCACGAACACGCCGATGTGGATCGACAGCAGCAGCGGGTAGCTGAGGAAAGCCCCGCGACGGGCCGCCAGCATACCGAGGATGCACAGCGCCGCGAGCACCGCCATCGTCGCGCTGTAGGCCACACCGACCGTGATCCCCGGCGGCAGCGTGTGCGCGAAGAAGCTGCCGGCGACCTGCGACCCGGAGACGATGCGCTCGCCGATGATCCCGGACACGGTGGCCCCGATTAGGCGAGCCGCCTGGAGTCGTCGAACGGGCCGAGGGATCGGTGCTGCGCTCATGGGCCGATCACGCGCTGGATCATCGGCGCCTCCGCGCGCCATGCCCCCCATAGCACTGCCCGGAGATCAGGTCCATCGCCGCCGCGTCCCCCCGGCCACAATTGTGCCCGCCGCGCGATCGCGTGCGAGCCCACCGCCTGCCCTGCCCGCTATACTGCCCGGCCATGGCCCGAACGCCGCTTCGCACCCCGGGCCGCGCGCCGGAGTCGGGTCTCGCCGCCCGGATCCTTCGCTCGCGGATGTGGAGCCCGCTCAAGTGGATCGACGGCGGCGACCACATCGAGCTGCGCCGCTTCGCCGGTCCGGCCCGCCATGCCGAGCTGCTGACCACCCCGCTGCGGATCGCCCACGTCACCGACCTGCACGTCGGCCGCATCACGCCGATGGCCGTGCAGCACGCCGCGGTCGATTTAATAAATGCCCAGCAGCCCGACCTCGTCGCGATCACCGGCGACTTCGTGTGTCACAGCCAGCTGTGGCTCGACGCCCTCGCCGAGCTGATCGCCCGCTACCACGCGCCCGTCGTCTGCGTGCTCGGCAACCATGATCACTGGTCCGGCGGCGAGGAGGTCCGGCGCACCTTGCTGCGCGCCGGCGCTGGCGTCCTCGACAACGTCCACACCACGATCACCCTCCGCGGCGAGCGCCTGCAGCTCGTCGGCCTCGACGACGCCTACACCGGCCACGCCGACTGGCAGCGCGCCGTCCACGGGCTGCGCCAGGACCTCCCCACCCTCGGCCTGTCGCACATCGCCGAGGAGGCCGACCATCTGTGGACCGCCGGCGTCTCGCTCGTCCTCTCCGGTCACACGCACGCCGGCCAGGTCACGCTCGCGCGCCTCAACGAGCTCGCGCTCGGCCGCGTGATCGGCCACCGCTACATCCACGGCATCTACGGCTCGCGCGCCGAGCCGCGCCCGCGCGGGGCCGTGTACGTCGGCGCGGGCATCGGCGCCGCCGTCTTGCCGCTGAGGCTCGGCGAGCGCGCGCGTCGCGAGGTGACGATCTTCGAGCTCGGCGCCCCCGTTGGCAGCTTCGCGGAGCACCACGACGACCAGCACCCCCTCCCCGGCCGCCCGCCGAGCGAGCGCGTGCAGGCCAAACGGATCCGCAAGGTCGAGGACAAGCAGGCCGGGCGCGACCGCATCGCCGCCCGCAAGGCCGCCCGCGGCACCCGCGGCGAGTAGACACCATGCCCGCGCCTGTCCCTTCGACCCTGTCCCCGAGGACCTGTCGCTTCATACCGGTCCTCGCCTTCCTGCTGTGCACCCTCGCCGACGCCCCGGCGCCGGCCCGCGCCGCCGACCCCGTGGCGACCTCCAGCCCGGTGATCCTCGAGCGCCCGATCATCTACGACGAGCGCCGGGTCCGGCGGACGATCGCGTATCGCCAGCGCCACGAGGACCCCGCGGCTGCCACCCACCGGATCGACCCGAAGATCATCGTGCTGCACCACACCGGCGGCGGCTCACTCGACGCCACCTGGCGCTACTTCAACCGCGCCCGCGTCGAGCGCGGGCGCACGATCGTCGCCCGCGCGGGCGACCTCAACCTCTCCGCGCACTACCTCATCGACCGCGACGGCACGATCCTGCGGCTGATGCCCGACACCTTCATGGCGCGCCACGTCGTCGGCCTCAACCACCTCTCGATCGGCGTCGAGAACGTCGGCGACGGCGACGACTTCCCGTTGACGCCCGCGCAACAGGCCGCGAACATCGGCCTGGTCCGCGACCTCAAGGCCCGCTTCCCTGGCATCACCCACGTCATCGGCCACCACGAGTACCGCGCCTTCGAGGGTCACGCGTACTTCAAGGAGCGCCAGCGCGGCCACCGGACTTACCGCGACGACCCCGGGTCCAGGTTCATGAACGCAGTACGCTCCGCGCTGACCGACCTCGACCTCGACGGCCCGCCCCCACACTGAGGCGCTGACGCGCGACCCCGGCCGTGCACATGCACCGCTGCGCCATGTTACCGTGGCGCCCGTCATGCAGACCCCCGGCACCCTGATCTACGAGACCGTGCACGGCTCGCAGGCTTATGGCCTGGCGACGCCCACCTCGGATGTCGACCTCAAGGGCGTGCTCGTGGGACCACGCGCCTGGTACCACGGTTACATCGGCGGCCCGGAGCAGGTCGAGCTGACCGGCGATCACGTACGTTACGAGGTCCGCAAGTACTTCCGCCTCGCCGCGGCCGCCAACCCGACCGTACTGGAACTGCTGTGGACCCCCGCCGAGTGCCACGTGCACGTGACCGCGGCGGGCGAGCGCTTGCTCGCGTCACGTGACAGCTTCCTGTCGCTGCGGGCCAAGGACAGCTTCTCCGGCTACGCGCTGTCGCAGCTCGGCCGGATCAAGACCCACCGCAAGTGGGTCATGAACCCCCCGAAGCACGAGCCGGCCCGCTCCGACTTCGGCCTCTCCGACCGCGCCCAGATCTCGCGCGACCAGATGGGCGCGGTCGAGGCGATGCTCGCCGACGGCCGCCTCGGGCAGGTCGACCTGAGCACCAACTTCCTCGACCTGCTGGACAGGGAGCGCCGCTACCGTACCGCGCGCAAGGAGTGGGAGTCGTACCAGTCGTGGCAAAAGACGCGTAACCCGCGGCGCTCCGAGCTGGAGGCCAAATTCGGCTACGACACCAAGCACGCGCTGCACCTGATCCGCCTGCTGCGCATGGGCCTCGAGATCGTCGCCACCGGCCGCGTGATCGTGCGTCGCGACGACCGCGACGACCTGCTCGGGATCAAGGCCGGCGCGCTCGCCTACGACGAGCTGATGGAGAGGGCCGAGGCGCTCGGCAAGCAGGTCCACGCCGCCGCTGCCACCTCGCCTCTACCTCCTGCCCCCGACGACGCCGCCCTCGATCGCCTGTGCGCCGAAATAGTCGACGAAGTTCTCCGCGCCCCCGGGAGCCCGACATGACCACGGACCTCGCCATGGACCTGCCCCCGAACGCCGTCCCCGACCTCGAGCTCGGGCGCCGCTTCATCGCCGCCAGCCCGGTCCCGGGCGACGTGCTCCAGTGCGGTGTCACCGGCAGCCACGACTACGGCTTCTCCTCGCCCGACAGCGACCTCGATCTCAAGGGCCTGTTCATCGCGCCGACCCGCCGCCTGCTCGGCATGCACCGCCCGCCCGAGGCCTTCGATCGCCTGGTCGACTTCGAGGGCGTCGAGTGCGACCTGACGCTCAACGAGGTCGGCAAGGGCATGCAGCTGCTGATCAACGGCAACGGCAACCTGCTCGAGCGCCTGCTGTCCGGCTTCCAGCTCTACCCCGGCCCGGCGCTGTTGCAGCTGCAAGCGCTGGCCCGCGGCGCGGTCTCGCGGCGGTGCGCCCGCCATTACCAGGGGTTTTTCCGCGGCATGTGCCGTGAACACGAGCGCTCCGAGAAGCCGCGCGCCAAGACCCTGCTGTACGCCTACCGCGTCGCGCTCACCGGCATCCACCTGCTGCGCACCGGCGAGCTCGTCGCCGACCTGCGCACCCTGGCCGCGAACCTGGGCTACCCGGACGCCCTCTCGCTCATCCAACTCAAGGTCCTCGGCGCGGAAAAGGGTGCCGTCACGCCCGAAGTGGACACGCGGCACCGGGCGGCCTGGCCCGCGCTCGAGGCCGACCTCCAGCGCGCCCTCGAACTCAGCCCGTTGCCGGAAGAGGCCGCCAACGAGGGCGCCTGCGAGGCCTACCTGGTCGACCTGCGCTGCGCACGGCTGTGACAGGACCGATGCATGGACGCCGCTGGCCATGCGGCGCCCGGGTTTGGTAGAAGGCGAGACCGTGGCGCACATCGTCATCGACACCTGTGCCGGACGCGACGGCGGCGCCGAGGCCCTCGAGGCCGCCGCGATCGCGAGCCTCGAGCACGAGCACCAGATCACCGTCGTCGGCGACGAGTCGGAGATCACCGCCGCGCTGCAACGCCTCGCGCATGACGCCGAGCACCTCGCCGTCGCCCACGCCGGCGACCGCGTCGACCTCGAGCTCGAGCTCGCCGAGGCGCTGGGCAGGGCCCCGCGGTCCAGCATCGCCGTCGGCATGGCGCTGCTGGCCCGCGACCCCGCCGCGATCTTCATCTCCGCCGGCGGCACCGCGGCGATCGTCGCCGAGGCGCGTCGCGTGCTCGGCAAGCTGCCCGGCGTCGAACACCCCGCGCTCGCGGCCGTGTACCCGACCCTGCGCCCCGTCGGCCCCGCCTCCGACCCCTTCGCCCTCCTGCTCGACGTCGGCGCCACCGTCCACTGCGACGCCGACGACCTGGTCAACTTCGCGGCGATGGGCGCCGCCTATGCCGCCAAGATCTCCCGCATCGAGCGCCCGCGCGTCGCCCTCCTGTCCAATGGGACAGGTCTCGCCGGCGCCCCGGAGCGGGTCCGCGGCGCCCACCGGCGGCTGTCGCGGGCGACGCCCGGCTTCGAGTACGTCGGCTACCTGCGCGCCGACCACGTGACCTCCGGCGACGCCGACGTCATCGTCACCGACGGCTTCACCGGCGACGTCCTGCTGCGCACGCTCGAGGGCGTCGCCGCGACCGGCGAGCTGCTGATCAAGCGGGCCGCCGAGCGCCTGCAGTGGCGCCTCGGCGTGCAGATGCTCGGCGACGGCCTCGCCGCGATCCGCGAATTCACCGACTGGGAGAATTACGGCGGCGGCGCCCTGCTCGGCCTCGACCGCGCCGTCGTCGTCACCCAGGCCAATTCGGGCCGCCGCGCCTACCTCAATGCGATCCGCCTCGGCGCCAAGATCGACCGCCTCCAGGTGCTCGCGGCCGTCGCCGCCGGCGTCGCCGCCCTGCGCGAGCCACCGCCCACCACGCCCACCACGCCCACCACGCCCACCGAGGCCGCGACATGACGTCCAACGAGCCACCCGAGAGTACGCCCGAGGCGAGCACGCCCGAGGCGAGCACGCCCGCGAACCCGCGTCGCCTGGTCCACCTGCGCTGGGACCTCGACAAGACCTATCTGCAGACCAACTTCGACTCGGTCAAGGACCTCGTCAAGACGTTCTGGCAAAAGCCCGAGGACAAGGCCACCGTCGCCGGCGCGCAGGCCTTGCTGCAGTCGTTGATGGACCCCGCCGACCGCATCAACCGGCGGGTCACCTTCATCAGCGGCTCGCCGAGGCAGATGCGCAAGGTCCTGATGCGCAAGCTGTGCCTCGACGGCGTCGAGCCCGACATGTTCATCCTCAAGCCGAACCTCGAGAACCTGCTGCGCGGCCGCTTTCGGGCCGTACGCGGCCAGGTCGGCTACAAGCTCAAGTCCCTGCTGCTCAGTCACATGGCCGCCGAGACCGTCGACGAGTACCTGTTCGGCGACGACGCCGAGCAGGACGCCTTCATCTACAGCCTCTACGCCGACATTCTGGCCGGCCGCGTCGACGCCGTGCGCATGGCCGCCATCTTGTCGACCTGCAAGGTCTACCGCCACGACGTCGACGAGATCATGGCCTACCACGCCCAGCTCGCCGGCTCGTGCGACGTCGTGCGCCGGATCTTCATCCACCTCGACCGCCGCTCCCCGCTCGAGCGCTTCGCCCCCTACGGCGCCCGCGTCGTCGCGATCTACAACTACTTCCAGTGCGCCGTCCTGCTGTTCGACGCCGGCCTGCTCGCCAGCCGCGGCCTGATCGCCGTGCTCGCCGCGATGGCCAGCGCCGGCTACACCCCCGAGCGCGTCGCCAACTCCGTCCAGGACCTCATGCGCCGCGGCTTCGTCCACCCCCCCGCGATCCGCAAGCTCGTCCAGGCCCTCGACGAGTCCGAGCGATCCGCCAACCGACCACCCTCGCAGTTCATCCAGAAATTCGAGGACGTCATCCGCGGACTCGAACACCTGCAGCGCAGCGGGCCCCCGTGGGAGCTGGATATCAACTACCTCGGCGTGTATCACGAGGCTCGCTTTCGCCGGCAACAGCAGCGACTGCTCGGCATTCGACTGCTCGACTGACTCGGCTCTCCGTCGGCCTCGGAGGTGCTTGTCGATCACGCCCCACGGAGCGTGACTTTCACCACCGCCTCCCGGGACGCGCGGTCGCGGTCCCGGTACCACGCACACGAAAGCCGGGAGCCCCAAGAGGCTGGCAGACCCCAGGCAACGAGCGAGGACCCGCGCGGACATTTGCCGATTTGCGGGCGGGACGAAGTTGGTACGGTGCCACCATGATGTCCTCCGTCTCGAACCTGGCTTGTCGCGGACTCGTGGTGTCGTTGGCCCTGGCGTCGTGTGGCGACGATTCACGGGTCAGCGAGGGCATGGTGAACACCAACGGGTCGACCGGGATCGCCACGCTCCCGGGCGACTCGAGCGTCGGCACCACCGGCATGACCGGCGCCACGGATGCCACCGCGACCGATCCTGGCACCTCGGACTCGGATCCAGTGACGACCACGCAGGGCGAGGGCGGCACGGCGCCCAAGTTCGACCTCGGCGACCCGCCGGAGACCACGATGAGCCCCGACTCCGGCGAGGTCGACTGCATGACCGACCCCAACCAGGAGGGCTGCAAGTGCAGCATCCCGGACCACGCGCCGTGCGACGGCGGCACCCAGGACCCGTTCAACGCGATGGGCCTCAACTGTCCCGGCGAGCTGCAGGTCAACGCGACCAAGGACGGCGACAACGCGGCCTACGGGGTGCGCAACAGCTTCGGTCAGGCCGGCGCGTTCAACCCGCGCGAGGGCACGCAGTACGCGGTGATCAGCAGCGGCATCGTCGGCGAGCTCAACAACGAGACGCCGGGCGGCGACGACAACGAGGGCCCGAACTATTGCAACGACCAGCTCGACGGCAGCAAGGACCCGGGTGGCAGCCTGCCCGCGCCGATCAAGATCCAGGCGGTCGGCGGCGACTGCCAGCAAAACCCCGGCCTGGTCGGCACCGGCGACTGCTCGGGCACCGTGCAGGGCCAGTTCCAGCAGGGCGGCGCCGCGTTTGACTACACCGAGCTGCGCTTCGTGCTTCAGGTCCCGCCAGGGGTCGTCTCGTTTAGCTACGACTTCGCGTTCTTCTCGGTCGAGTACCCGTACTTCTTCGGCTCCGGCTACAACGACATGTACATCGGCTGGCTCGAGTCGGAGAAGTGGACCGGCAACATCTCCTTCGACACGATGGGCAACCCGATCTCGCTCAACGCCGGCTTCCTCGACTACAAGGACGACGGCGGCGACCTGCCCGCGCTGGCCGGCACCTGCATGCGCCAACACGCCGGCACCAGCTGGCTGCAGACCAAGGCCGGCGTGACCCCGGGCGAGACGATCACCGTCGTGTTCGCGGTGTTCGACCTCGCCGACCCGGCCCTCGACAGCTACGTGTTCCTCGACAACTTTCAGTGGGGCTGCGAGCCGGTCGGCAAGCCCGAGACCATGCCGCCGGGCTGAGACCGCCGTCCCTCGCCCTCGCCATCTCATGCGCGTCGGCCCCGCCGCGCGGATGTGAACATCATCACAG
>JAYUXQ010000325.1:0-1929 GCA_043752905.1 Nannocystis sp.
GTGCCCGGGAACGCGTGCATCGCCTGCTCGTAGCGCGGCGCGGCCAGCTGGCGGTCGCCGAGCTGCTCATGCGCCTGCGCGAGGTGAAACAGGTAGACCACGCGCGCCGGGTTGTAACCGAGGCACTCGAGCCCGCGACCCAGCAACGGCACGGCCTCGCGCGGACGGCCCATGCGTGCCAGGCACAGCCCCTCGAGCGCGGCCCAGGTGCGCGCGACGGTCGACTGATACGGCCCGGGGATGTGCCGCAGGCACGCGTCGCGGTCGCTGCGGATGCAGTCGAGGATCACCGTGTCGGGCTCACGGGTCAGGACATCGAGCTCGTGCCGCCCGAACGCCGCGAGCGCCTGCAAGTGCGGCGAGAGCTTCGCGGTGCTGCTGGTGTAGATCTCCCTCGCCTCGTCGAGCCGCCACTCCGCGACCAGCAACCCGCCGAGCTGGGCCCGCGCGAGCCACTGCCGCTCGAAGCTCACCGCCTCGCCCGCGGCCGCCAGCGCCAGCTCGCTGCGCAGGTGCTGCTCGATCTCCCGGTGCCGCCCGGTGGCGATCGCTCGCCGCAGCTGCACCGCCTCCAGCAGCGCCCGCCGCTGGTGCCCGCGACCGACCAGCCACGCACCGAGGCTCATGCTAAAAACCATCGCCGCGAACGCCGTGACCTCACCGGCGCAGCCGGTCAGCGCCACGAGGCCGAGCAACAGCAGCAGGTCGCGGGACATCTCTCCCAGCATAACCGCTGCCCGCGCCGACACGAGCCGGCTCCCGCGAACAAAACCTTTTTGCCGGCCCGCGCAACGAAAGCGCCCAGCATGTCGATGAAGGCGCGAGGCCCCCGCATGTCCACCGCCCTCGCACACCCCGCCCACGAACCTTCCGCCGCGAGTGCCCCCGCGCTCCCCACCCCGTCCCCGACCCCCGGCCCGCGCCTGCGCTCCCTGCTGGTCTCCGCCGCCGAGCGCGCGCGCCACCCCCACGCCGAGGCCCGCGAGCTCGCGTCGGGTCTTCATGAGCTGGTCGCTCTGCGCCGCAGCGATCGATCTCTCGAGCTCCCGGCCCGCGGTGAGTTGCGCTTCCATGGCCTCGACCCCGACGCCGCCTTCACGCGCGCGCGCCACGGCACCTGCAGTGAGCCGCTGGACTTCGGCCGCGCCGGCCCGCTGCCAGGCGTGCACGCGTACATCCTCGGCGGCCCGGGCGGACACGACACCGCCGTCGCGGCGCTCGAGCTCGCGGTCCACACGGACCCTGGCCCCGCGGGCATCGTGCTCGCCGTGCCGGCCCGCGGCACCGCGCTGTTCCTCGCCCCGCAGGCACGGGGTCTGTGCCGCGCGCTCGCCCGCATCGGCCACTTTCGTCAGTTCTGGTCGAGCGACGGTGACGACGGCCCGATCGCGGTGGGAGATTCACTGCGCTTCCTCGCCACCTGGACCGCCAACGCATATGC
The DNA here is from genome assembly GCA_043752905.1 of Nannocystis sp. Classification (GTDB taxonomy): domain Bacteria; phylum Myxococcota_A; class Polyangia; order Nannocystales; family Nannocystaceae; genus Nannocystis. The sequence goes on from JAYUXQ010000325.1 coordinate 1,442, forward strand.
CCGCCTGCCGGACCCCGTCTCGCCCGCGCTCTACTGGCATCGCCCCGGCCACCCGCTCGCCGTGCTGATCCCCGACGCGCGCGAGCCCTTTGCGATCCCCGCAGCGCTCGCCGCCTGACATGTCCTGAGGGACAGCCTTGAGCCCCTCGCGACATCCTCGCTGGAGCACATACACGCCCTCTACATCGCCTTCCTCGTGATTGTTTCGACGGTCCTCGCAGCTTACAGGTCCGACGCGAGGCGCCAGCACCTGATCTACAACCCGCACTTCACCGCCGTGAAGGCCGCCGTCGGCGTCCCGATCCTCCCGGTCGTCGGCGTCCGCGTCGAACACTGACCGGCGCCGCGCCCGCTCCATGAACATGTCTCAAGGGACATGTCTTTCCTGCCATCCATGCGCTACGCTGCACCGCTTTCATGCCGCGCCCGGTCGCCAACCCGCCGAACCCCTGGCTGTCCACGCAGTTGGAATACCTCGAGGACGTGCC
>JAYUXQ010000326.1:0-12028 GCA_043752905.1 Nannocystis sp.
TAGCCCTCGAGGGTCCGCAGCGTGCGGGCGTTGGTGATCCGCACGGACGACACGCTGGTCTCGAACGTCGCGGCGACCCACGAGGCCGGCATGGTGAGGACATGCAACAGTACGAACAGCGCGCGGCGGGTCGGCCACAGCGCGCGCACGGCCCCCGACAGGCAGGCGCGCTTGAGCTCCCACTGCAGCACGCGCAGCCGCAGCGGTTCGCCGGCGACCGCGGGGTGCGACAGCCCGACGGGCACGGTTCGGTCGACGCTCAGCAGCTCGGCGAGCGCGGCGAAGGGGTCGGCGCGCCCGCGGCCTCGCGGCTCGGACAGCGCGAGGGCGCGGATGAGCGCGGCGACCCAGGCCATGAGGTCGCCGTCCGGTGCGGCGCGCACGACCTCGGCGGCCCGCTCGAGCGCGGCCCGGCGGTCACCGAACATCCACACGGCGAACACGTAAAAGGTCTCGAGCGCGGGCCTGTCGACTGCGCCATCGACCACGCCACTGGGGTGACCCTTCGACATCATCGACATCAGTGCAGGGCCATAGCAGACAAGGCGCGGGCGCGCCGGGCGGCGTCACGGTGGCGTCACCACACGAGCATCTGCTCGTTTGGACAGTGCAGAGCTTGAACGCCTTATTCGGCCGCGGCCCACAGGACCACGTGGTTTCGCCGCACCGTATTGACGTACAGGAGAAATGGCAGATTGACCGGAGGCGGCGCCTCGACTGTCATATTGAGGCCGTTAAAATGACCGGCCTCGAGGTCGATCAGGTCGGCGACAATGAGGTCGGAGAACAGGCCGTGCGCGTCGGCCTCGAGGAGCGCCGCGGCGAGCTCGTCACGGGCGTCCTCGAAGGCCCTGCGCCGGCTGACATCGCCGGGGTCCCGCAGGTCGCTCGCGGCCCGCTGCATCGCGTCCGCGGCGTCGCCGAGCGGCTCGCCTTGGGGGAACACCTGCCGCGCCAGCTTGCACAGCGGCGCGACGAGGGGCCGAAAGCCGAGCAGAGATCGCAGAAAGATCCGATGCAGAGCGGGAGGACAGGCGTGCATGTTGAACCGGCTTCAACGCTGCGCTGGCGGACCTCTCGTGTCAACGCGAGCAGCGATCCGCGACTCGGCAGAATTGGGCGCTGTGCGAGGCTGCGTGAGGATCGAGATTACGGAAAAGCCCCGGTCGTGACTGGCATGATGGTGAAGGATCGGCAGGTGTCGCACAAACTCTCATGCGGCAGGCGCCCCCATGATCGTGACAGTGGCGCCGGCTGCGGCGGTGTCGAACGTGGGCAGCAGGCTTCGACAAAGCCTCGATCCGACGACGCACGCGCCAGCCGGTGATTCCCGTCGCATCGTCTCGCGACCGGCTGGCCGCGCGGCGTACCCGCGACTGCGTCGCGGTTCGCGTCGAGCCCGGGACCGACGAGCGCCGAAGTTCCTGCATACTCCGCCGGCCCGGCGCGCCCGGAGCCCTCGCCATGAACGCAGCCGCCCGCGACACCGCCTTCCTGCAGCCCGTCCGCCTGTCGGCCGACGGCCGCGTGCTCCACCTCCTCGACCAGCGCGCGCTGCCCTCGCGCGAGCTATGGCTCGAGCTGCGCGAGGTCGAGGAGGTCGCGCAGGCGATCGAGACGCTCGCGGTGCGCGGCGCCCCGGCGATCGGCTGCACCGCCGCGCTCGGGCTCGCGGCCGCGAGCACCGGCTTCCCCGACGAGCCGACGCTGTTCGCGGAGACGGCGACGCGGGCGATCGACCGCCTCGCACACACGCGCCCGACGGCGGTCAACCTGTTTCACGCGCTCCGACACATGCGCCTCGCGCTAACCAGCGCGGCGCGTGACGCGACGAGTCAGCGCACCACGCTGCGTGCCGCGGCGGAGGCCTATGTGGATGCCGAGCTGCAGGCCTGCCTGCGCATGGGCGAGTTCGGGGCCCCGCTGCTGCCCGAGGGCACGATCCTCACCCACTGCAACACCGGCGCGCTGGCGACCGCGGGCTGGGGCACCGCGCTCGGCGTGATCCGCCGCGCGCATCAGCTCGGCAAGGCGATCCGCGTGCTCGCCGACGAGACGCGCCCGGTGCTGCAAGGCGCCCGCCTGACCGCGTGGGAGCTGCAACGCGACGGCATCCCGGTCGAGGTGATCGCCGACAACATGGCCGGCGCCCTGATGCATCGCGGCCAGATCCAGGCCGCGATCGTCGGCGCCGACCGCATCACTCGCTGCGGCGACGTCGCCAACAAGATCGGGACCTACACGGTCGCGGTGCTGTGCCGCCATCACAACCTCCCGTTCTTCGTCGCCGCCCCGTGGTCGACGATCGACCTCGAGATGGAGTCCGGGACGCAGATCGAGATCGAACAGCGCAACCCCGACGAGGTCCACTTTCATGGCGGCAATCGCATGACCCCGATCGGCGTCGGCGCCCGCAACCCCGCCTTCGACGTCACGCCGGCCGAGCTGGTCACCGCGATCATCACGGAGCGCGGCGTGTTCGCCCCGCACGAGCTCGTGCGCGGAGGATGACCTTCATCATCTGCCGGTGACGGGTCGGTCCTCGATGCGTGGATCGGCGGTCGACGGCGTGCATGCGATCTCAGGGCGCCCGCGACTTGCCGAGCTGTCCCGAGAGCCAGGTGGTCAGATCTTTTAAAAATTTGCGGTCGATCGGTCGGTCGACGGCGAGATAGCGGGCCGGTGAAGATCGCCCGGGCTCGACCTTGAACAGGTGATCGAGCTGCGGATACAGCTCCACGGTGTGCTTCTTCTTGTACTTGCGGGCGAGCCGCGCGAGCGCGGAGGAGTCCTTGCCGGGGTCGACCTCGAAGTCCTTCTCGCCCTGGGCGATCCACAGGGCGCCCTCGGCCTTCTCGACGAGCGCCTCGGGGTCGATCGCCAGGACCTCGCGGATCCAGGTCGCGGTGCGGGCGAGCTCGGGGGGGACGTCCTTGCCGGTGCGCAGGGCCGCGAGGGTCCTCGCCTGGGTCTTTTGCGCCTCGCCGCGCAGCTCGGGCGGGACCGCCTCGATCGCGTTCGCGGCCTGCGCCTTGAGCAGGGCCTCGTAGGGGCGGCCGGGGCTGGCGAGCAGGGCGACGGCGCGGACGCTGCGGCCCTCGCCGGCCAGCTGTAGCGCCTTCCAGCCGCCCTCGCCGTGGCCGATGATCGCGATGCGGTCGGGGTCGACCTCGTCCTGCACGAGCAGGGTTCGCAGGCCGCGGCGGGCGTCCTCGAGCTGGCCGGTGTAGCTGATGGCACCGTCGGCGCTGTCGCCGAAGCCACGCTCGTCGAAGCGCAGCACGGCGATGCCGGCCTGCGCGAGGGCGTCGGTGATCACGTGGCTGCCGAGGTCGACCGGCGGCGGGCCGGCGAAGCCATAACGATCTTGCTGGCCGGTGCTCGACAGGAACAGCACCGCGGGGAACGGGCCCTTGCCGGCGGGGATCAGGAGCTCGCCGGCCAGCTTGGGTTCGCCTTGCTGGCCCGGAAGATCGAGCTCGCGGCGCGTGAAGGTGGCATCGGCGGGCACGGCGTAGGCGAGGGTCGGCGGGGGGTCGATCGTCCACGTCGGCCACGCCGGTGGTTTCGCGGGCACGATGACCTGGAGGTCGTCGGAGGACACCTCGATGCGCTCGATGCGGCCGTCGTGCAGGTGGATCGTCTCGCCGAGGCTGGTCGTGACGACCGCGGTGGTGGGCGCCTGGGAGGCGGGCACCGTCAGCTTCGCGGTCCAGTCGGTCGGCAGCGAGCCCGAGAGACTGACGAGGCGCCACGCGAGCTCGCCCGCTTTGAGCTCGCGCAGGCCGAACATCAGCTCCTCGTGGAGCATCGTCGCAAAGGACATGTAGGCGGTGCCGGGCTTGAAGGCGAGCTCCTCGCGCTCGCGGCCGGAGGTGAAGACCAGCAGGTCGCCGCTGCGTTCGAAGTGGAGCTCGACGGCGCGGCTGCGTTCATATCCGCGGACCAGGTCGCCGCGGGCGTCGAGGACGATCTCGCCGGCGCTTTGCAGGGGGTCGCCGGCGGGGCCGGTGTTGGGGGCGCTGGACGGGAGCAGGAGCTCGACGCGGGTGCTGAAGCGGTGGAGGTCGCCGGCGAGGGGTCCGTCGTAGCGGCCCCACGAGGTGCCGATCTTTTTGCCGCCCTGTATGAGCTCGAACACGCGCACCTCGCCGACGGTGTAGAGCTGGCCGGGCGGCTTGCCGGGCCAGGCGACGAGCGTGGCCGCGGCGGGGGTCGTGGCGGCCGGTGCGGCGGTCCCGGCCTCGCCGGTCGGGATCTTGAGGCAGCCGGTGGTGACGGTGAGGAGCGCAGCAATTTGGGCGAGGCGGCGGGGCACGGCGCGCACTATAACCCTGGGCGTATGCCGTGGACCCGCGAAGAGATGGCCGCCCGGGTGGCGCGCGAGCTGCCGTCCGGCAGCGTCGTCAACCTCGGCATCGGGATCCCGACGCTGATCAGCAACTATCTCCGGCCCGAGCAGAACATCCTGCTGCACTCGGAGAACGGCCTGCTCGGCATGGGGCCTTTCCCCTACGAGGACGAGGTCGACGCGCGGGTGATCAACGCCGGCAAGCAGACCGTCACGGTCATCGCGGGTGGGTCGACCTTCGACTCGTCGCTGAGCTTTGCGATGATCCGCGGCGGGCACGTCGATGTCGCGGTGCTCGGGGCGATGCAGGTCTCGGCGACCGGCGACCTCGCCAACTGGATGGTGCCCGGGCAAAAGATCGCGGGGATCGGCGGCGCGATGGACCTCGCCACTGGCGCGCGCAAGGTGATCGCGCTGATGGCCCACACCGAAAAGAGCGGGCACAGCAAGATCGTGCCGCAGTGCACGCTGCCGCTGACGGCGCTGCGCTGCGTCAACCTCATCGTCACCGAGCTCGCCGTGATCGCGGTCGAGCCCGGGGGATTACGGTTGATCGAGTGCGCACCGGGGGTCGACGAGGCGCAGGTCGTCGCCGCCACGGCCGCGCCGCTACGCGTTTGAACGCACTGGTTCAGGTGATCGATCGCGTGACCCGCACCGCGGCGGGGGTGCGAAAGAACATGCTCGGGAGGTAGCTGCGGGCGGCGCCCTCGGCGAGGCGCAGGTCCGGGAAGGCCTGGCGTAGCGCCTGGAGGCCGACGCGCAGCTCGAGGCGAGCCAGGCTGGCGCCGAGGCAGCTGTGCACGCCCCAGCCGAAGCCGAGGTGACGCGCGCCGTTGGGGCGCTTGAGGTCGAAGGCGAGGGGATCGGGGAACACCCTGGCGTCGTAGTTGGCGGCGCCGAAAAAGGTGAACACGCTCGAGCCCGCGGGGATCTCGACGCCACCGATGACGGCGTCGGCGGTCGCGTGACGCGGCTCCATCTGCACGGGTGCGTGCATGCGCAGCGTCTCCTCGATCGCGGCCTGCTGCAGCGCGGCGTCGTGGCCGACCGCCTCCCACAGCCCGGGCCGTGAGAGCAGCTCGAAGACCAGCGAGCCCATCAGGCTCGCCGCGGTCTCGTAGCCGGCGAACAGCAGGATGACGAGGTGTGAGATCATCTCCTCGGTGGTGAACGCGTCCTCGCCCTCGCGCGCGCGCAGCAGCGCCGAGATCAGGTCGTCGGTCGGGGTCGCGCGGCGGCGGTCGAGGAGGTCGCGGTAGTAATCGCCGTAGGCGACGAAGCCGGCGGCCGCCTTGAGCTTGGCGTCGACGTCGAGGGCCGGGTCGTAGAGGCGGAACCAGTCGTCTTGCCAGGCCTTGAGCTGCGCCATGTCCTCGTGGGGCACGCCGACCAGCGCCGAGATGACGCGCATCGGCAGCTTGAACGCGAAGTCTTGCATCAGCTCGATCTGCGCGGGGCCGTCGGCGAGGTCGCGGGCGAGCGCGCGGGCGAAGCCGCGGATCTGCGGCTCGAGACCGGCGACCTTGGCCGGCGTGAAGGCCTTCGAGAACAGGCTGCGCGCGCGCGCGTGGCCCGGCGGATCGTTGTTGAAGAGGGCAGGCGGGAGCGGGTACACGCCGCCGCCCGTGAGCACCGACAACACCTCGGGCGCGAAGGGTACGACCGGCTCGAGGATCTTCGCCGACGAGAACAGCACCGGCTCGCGCAGCACCTGTGTGACCTCGGCGTGGCCGGTGACGAGGTGGGCGAAGAAGGCCGGGCTGTAGGCGACCGGCGCCCGCGCGTGCGCCTCGACGTAGAAGGCGCGCGCGGGGTCGGCTTGATATCCGGGAGCGAACGGCTGGAACAGGGCCCCGACGGCGAGGCGTTCGGCCGCGCCGGCCTCGGGGGTAGCTTGCGACGGGAGTTCACTGGCTTGCGACATCGGCACAAGCGGTACCAGACCTGCCCGCCCGCGGGCAATCTCCGCCGGTCGATCTCGATATGTCCGTACGGACATGTCCGGGGTGTACTGGCATAAGCGATGCGCCCACCGTGGCGACGATGGCACACACCTGGATAGTGCCTGGATCGACCGCACAGGCCGCTGCGATCGACGTACGCGCTCTGGTAGCGTGTGGCCATGACGATCCATAGCACCCGTCGCGGCTTCCTACGTGGTGGCGCCGCCGCCCTCCCTGTCCTCGCGTTTAGCCCGTCGGCCCGGGCCTGGCTCCCGAACACCGACCACTGCGACGACGCCGTGGCGATCCCCGGCCTCGACGGCGAGGTCCTGAGCGACCCCGCGGAGCTGGCCGCGGCGGCGGACGACTGGGGTCACATCATTCATCGCACGCCGCGCGCCGTGCTGCTGCCGGCGTCGATCGACGACATCCGCAAGGCGGTCAAGTTCTGTCGCAAGTACGACATCAAGATCGGCCCGATGAGCATGGTGGGCAACAGCCACAGCACCTTCGGCCAGTCGCAGGCGGAGTGCGGCCTCGTCATCGACATGTCCGGCCTGTCGACGATCCACGAGATCAACGCCCATGACGCGGTGGTCGACTCCGGGGTCCGCTGGTTCGAGCTGTTGCAGGCGACGCTGCCGCTCGGCAAGAGCCCGCCGGTGCTCACCGATTACATCGACCTCAGCATCGGCGGCACGCTCTCGGTCGGCGGCATCGGCGGGCAGACGCCGCGCCACGGCCTCCAGGTCGACAACGTGACCGCTCTGTGGGTCGTCACCGGCGAGGGCCGGCTGCGCGAGTGCTCGGCGACCCACCACGCCGACCTGTTCAACTCGGTGCGCGGCGGGCTCGGGCAGTTTGCGATCATCGTGCGCGCGCGCGTGAAGCTGATCGCCGTGCCGCCGCTGGCGCGCCGCTATTCGGCGGTCTACGCCGACGTCGAGTCGTTGATCGCCGACCAGATCACGCTGATGAACGAGGGCCGCTTCGACTACGTCGAGGGCCTCGGCCTGCCGCAGCCCGACGACAGCTACCTGCTGGTGATCGACGCGGTCAAGTACTACGCCGAGGCCGCCCCGCCCGACGACGCGGCGATGCTCGCCGGCCTGTCGTTCATCCCCGGCACGTCGAGCGCCGAGACCCTGCCGATCTACGACTTCTTCAACCGCCTCGCGCCGATCGTCGACTTCACGAAGTTCACGGGCGAGTGGTATCTGCCGCACCCGCTGACCGACTTCTTCCTGCCGCGCAGCAAGGCGACCGAGTTCATCGAGGACACGCTGGCCAACACACCGCAGGCCGACATCGGCTACGGACCCGTGCTGATCTACCCGTTCCCGCGTGCCCGCGTGACGGCTCCCTTCGTCGCGCTGCCGAACGAGCCGATCATCGTGCTGTTCTCGCTGCTGCGCTGGGCGCCCTCGGCCGACCCCGCGGTGATCGCCGATCTCATGGCCAAGAATCGCGCCGTGTACGAGGGGGCGCGGGCGATCGGCGGCAAGCGCTACTCGATCGGCAGCGTCGCCATGTCGCAAGTCGACTGGGCGCTGCACTTCGGGGCGCGCTGGCCGTTGTTCGTCGCCGAGAAGCTGCTGCGTGACCCCCAAAATACGTTGACGCCGGGGCAGGGCATCTTCTCCTGGTAGCGGGATCGGGCCCGGATCTTTTTAGCGGCATGGAGTCGCCGCGATCTCTCCGGAGACCCCATCGGGTATCCGGGCCCCCGTGATCTCCAGGCACACCCCATGATCTCCGAACACGTCTATATCGTCCCTGCCTTCGAGTCGTGCGGCCCCGCGGATCACCGGTGGGCCCGCGCGGCGAGTGCTCCGCGCGTAAGGCGGGGTAGGTGGCCGGTGCGCCGGGCCACCTCGACGGTCGGGCGCGCGCAGGCGCTCGCACGCGGTTCACCTCGCGCGAGTTTCCTGACGTATCCTGGGCCCGCCATGGTCGCTGATTCGCTGATCCCTGCCGACGCCGACGGAGTCATCGAGACCCGCACGGAGCGTTTATGGCTGCACCCCGAGGGCTACGTGCTCGGGGAGGTGTTGCCGGGTGTGATATCCGATCTCGACGATGCGATCGTCAACGTCGAGGCGGTGGCGCAGCTGGCAGCGGGGCGGCCGCGGGCGCTGTTGCTGGACATGCGGGCACACGCGACGTCGGCGACGCGCGAGTGTCGCGATTACTATGCAGGCGCGGAGGCGCAGCAGGTCAACCTCGCGGTGGCGATGCTGGTGCGCAGCAACATCAGCCGGATCCTCGGCAACTTCTTCCTCGGGCTCAACAAGACCCGCTTCCCGTTCCGCATGTTCTCCGACGTGGACGAGGCGCTGACCTGGCTGCGGAGCTTTCCACCGCCGGGTGGGGCGTAGGCGCCGAAGGAGGTTCGACGCTGCCGTCCGACAGTACCCGGGAGGGGCGCCTGGAGGCGCTGCTCCGCGCCGCTGCGGCGCTCGTGCCTGCGGGTGACGACACGACCGGTGATCCGCTGGCTGCGGCCGAGGCTGCGGTCGCGGCGGCCGGGCGCGAGCTCGCGTTCCTGCGCGACTATCGGGCGCGCACCGAGCAGCAGATGGAGGAGCTGTTCGAGACGATCACGGCCTTCGCGGCTGCGGACTATCACCGCCGCGTGCCGGTGTACGAGGGCAACGATGACATCACCAACGCGATGGCGGTCGGGCTCAACATGATGGGCGAGGAGCTGTCGCACACGATGACGCAGCTCGTCGGGGCGCGGGACGCCGCGCTGGCGGCCAGCCGCAGCAAGAGCGCCTTTTTGGCCAACATGAGCCACGAGCTGCGCACGCCCCTCAACGCGATCATCGGCTACGCGGAGATGATCCGCGAGGACCTGATCGAGTCGGCGCAGGAGGGCCTGACCCGCGACATCGACCGTGTGATGTTCGCGGCGCGGCACCTGATGCTCGTCATCCAGGACGTGCTCGACCTGTCGCGGATCGAGGCCGGACGGCTCGACATCCATCCCGAGGCCGTCGACCTCCGGGTGATGATCGAGGAGCTGCAGGCGACGCTGCGACCCTCGGTCGTGGCCGCGAGCAACCGCCTGCACACCAGCGTCGCGCTGCCGCAGCCGGTGCTGTGGACCGACCCGCTGCGGCTGCAACAGATCCTGCTCAATCTCCTCGGCAACGCCAACAAATTCACGCAGGGCGGCGACATCACGCTCGGCGCGCGGGAGCAGCACGGGCGCGGCGTCGGGTGGATCGTGTTCGAAGTCGTCGACACCGGGATCGGCATCGCCGCGGACAAGCTCGACGCCGTGTTCGAGGCGTTCACCCAGGCCGACAACGAGACGACCCGCCGCTTCGGCGGCACCGGCCTCGGCCTGACGATCAGCCGGCGCCTGTGCGAGATGCTCGGCGGGATGATCGAGGTCACCAGCGAGCCGGGCGTCGGGTCGACCTTCACGGTGCGCCTGCCGTTGCGCTCACCGCCCACGCAAGAATCTCAATGGCCGTAGGGGTCTCAGGGGTCGCCGCCATCGCAGCCCAGTCGCAGCGGACCCCTTGACGCGCGGTCGCTGTCGAGTCCAATCTTCGCTCGCATGGTCGCTCGATTTCGTCCGGACCCGACCTTTTATCCGTCGCCGACGATGGCGATGCAGGCCCCACCCGAGCAGCTGGCGTACGTCGCCATGCTCGACCCGACCGGCAAGGCGCGCCCGGACGCGATGGCCGTGGTCGACCTCGACCCGGCCTCGCCCAGCTACGCGACGGTGGTCGGTCAGCTCGACATGCCCAACATCGGGGACGAGCTGCACCACTTCGGCTGGAACGCCTGCAGCGCGTGCCTGTGCCCGTACGCCCCGCACCCGCACGTCGAGCGCAGGTACCTCGTGGTGCCCGGCATCAACTCGTCGCGGATCTACATCATCGACACCAAGCCGGACCCGAGGCGCCCGCAGATCGTCCGCACGATCGAGCCCGCCGAGGTGTTCGCGCGCACCGGCTACGCGAGCCCGCACACGACCCACTGCGGGCCCGAGGGCATCTATGTCAGCGCGCTCGGGGCCCCCGACGGCGACGGCCCGGGCGGCATCTTCATGCTCGACCACGAGACCTTCGACATCCGCGGTCAATGGGAGATCGACCGCGGGCCGCAGCGCCTGCACTACGACTTCTGGTGGCACCTCGGCTTCGACACGATGATCTCGAGCGAGTGGGGTACGCCCAACATGGTCCGCAACGGGCTCGATCCCGAGGCGCTGCTGGCGGGCCGCTACGGCCACGCGCTGCACGTCTGGGACCTGCGTACGCGCAAGCACAAGCAGCGGCTCGAGCTCGGCCCGGAGCAGCAGATGGTCCTCGAGCTGCGCCCGGCCCACAACCCGCGGCGCCCGTGGGGCTTCGTCGGCGTGGTCGTGTCGCTCAAGGACCTCTCGGCCTCGGTGTGGCTGTGGTTCCTCGAGGACGGCGAGTGGAAGATCAAGAAGGTGATCGAGATCCCGGCCGAGCCGGCCGACCCGGCGACCCTCCCGCCCCTCCTGAAGGGCTTTGGCGCCGTGCCGCCGCTGATCACCGACATCAACCTCTCGCTCGATGACCGCACGCTCTACGTGTCGTGCTGGGGCACCGGCGAATTTTTACAGTACGACGTCAGTGACCCCCACAACCCGCGCAAGACCAGCAGCGTGCACCTCGGCGGCATCGTGCGGCAGGCCGCGCATCCCAACCAGCCCGATCGCAAGCTCGGCGGCGGCCCGCAGATGGTCGAGGTCAGCCGCGACGGCCGACGCGTGTACTTCACCAACTCGCTGTACTCGCCGTGGGACGAGCAGTTCTATCCGGGCGGCTTCGACGGCTGGATGGTCAAGCTCGACGTGCCCGCGGACGGCCAGGGCATGACCCTCGACCCGCGCTTCTTCCTCGAGTTCGAGGCCGGCCTGCGCGGACATCAGATCCGGCTGCAGGGCGGCGACAGCTCCTCGGACTCGTACTGCTACCCATGACCGACCTCCAGGCATGGCTGGCCCTCCTGGGCCTCGGCGCCTTCCATGGCATCAACCCCGGCATGGGCTGGCTGTTCGCGGTCGCGCTGGGTCTGCAGGAGCAGCGCCGCGGGGCGGTCCTGCGCGCCCTGCTGCCGATCGCGCTCGGCCACGCGCTGTCGATCGGCGCCGTCGTGCTGGCGATCGGGCTGCTGCAAGACGTCTTGCCGGACGCGTGGGTGCGCTGGCCGGTCGGCCTCGGGCTCGCCGGCTTCGGGACATACAAGCTCGTGCGCTCGCGCCACCCGCGATGGGTCGGCATGCGCGTCAGCTCGCTCGACCTGACCTGGTGGAGCTTCCTGATGGCGACGGCCCACGGAGCCGGCCTCATGCTCGCGCCAGTGCTGCTCGGCTGGGGCGCAGGCGGGATGGACCACGCGAACCACCTCGAGCATGGCGGAGGCGCCATTCATGGCGAGCACATGACGCATGCGGTGGCGGCCGCAGGTCATGCAGGTCATGCCGGTCATGCCGCTGCGATCGAGGCGGCGGGTTCGACCCCGCTGCTCGCCCTCGCGGCCACGGGGATCCATACGCTGGGGTACCTGCTGGTGATGGGGGTGATCGCCGTGGTGGTCTACGAGAAGGTCGGGCTGGCGATCCTGCGCAAGGCCTGGTTCAACCTCGACGTCGTGTGGGCGGTCGCCCTCGTGATCACCGGGGTCGTCACCCTGCTGGTGTGAAAGAGGACGCGTCTGCGCGTCTGCGCGTCTGCGC
>JAYUXQ010000327.1:0-1929 GCA_043752905.1 Nannocystis sp.
CCGTCGCGTAGTGCCACTGGCTCATGGACGGCCAGGCCCGCGTTGGCCAGCGTGGTGTCATCGGTGACGAGCACCAGGCCGGGCCCGGTCGGGCCAGTATAGAGGTTGCCGACGATGATCGCCCTCTCGCCCGCGGCCAGGCAGGTGTTCGGGACACAGCCGCCGTCCCCGGCGTGGTGCAGCAGGGGGTCGGCGCCGGTCGGCTGTTCGGCCAGGGCGTCGGCGATCGTCCAGGTGGCGAGGTCGACGGAGCCCGGACCGAGGTTCACGATCTCGACGAACTCGGCATATTTCTCCTCGCTGCCAGGGCCGGGCGGGTTGCTCAGGACCTCCAGGATCACGACCTCGGCGGGCAGCGGCTCGCCGGTCGTGCCGGTGCTCCCGGTACTCTCACTGGCGGTGGTACCCGGATCATCGCCTGTGGTATCGCTGACTTCGGGCTCGTTCGCGAGGCCGGGGCTCGGCGGGCAGACGCTCCAGTCGCTGGCATCGTCATGGTCCTCGACGGGCAGGCGACACAGCGAATGGCCGCTCCCGGGCGACGGGGCGGGCGCGCCGATCCAGCCATCGCCGTCCCACGGGGCCGGCTGGGCTGCGCCATAGATCATCAGGTCGCCGAGCAGCTCACCCGAGCGCAGCAGGGCCCCGCCGTCCGCGTTGCGCAGGCCGGAGTCGGCCGCGAAGGCGACGCGGATGCCGGCGTCGTCGATCGTGATCGGCGGGTCGGGGAGGTCGCCCGCGGTCGCATGGCGGGCGATGGTCAGGCGCTGGCCGGGCGCGAGCGAGAGATCGGCGAGGCCGAGGTCGGCGGCCCGGATGGTCGGCCAGGCCCGGGCCGCGATCTCGAGGCCGGCCAGCGCCAGCGGCTCGTCACCGACGTGGACGATCTCGATGAACTCGGGGCTGTCGGGGCCGCCGTCCTTGCCGTCGGGGTCGGGGTGGATCTCGCCGATTCGTAACATCGAGAGGTCGATCGCGGGCAGCGGCTCGGTGGTGGACGTGCCAGGGGCGGTCGGATCGGGGTCAGGCCCGGAGGTCGAGGTGGAGGTCGACGTCGTCGAGGTCGAGACCGGACCATTGCCCCGTTCGCGGGGCGGCACTTGCCAGCCGGTGGTGCCGGTGGTGCCCGGGTCGATCACACCGGACGAGGTGGAGGAGGGGTCGGCGCCGGGCTGCTCCCAGGGGATGCAGGCCGGCGTGGCGAGGAGGAGAAGGAGGGCGCGCATTCGCATCGCCCGAGGTCGAACCCGGGCGCGCGATCGTTGCAGCGGCAAGCGTCGATGGGGGTGCTTGCCGGGCGCGGCCAGCCTGGATCGGGCCTGCCGGGCCGCGTCTCGATCCTCCGTCGAGCAACTGTACGCATACGGATTCCAACGCAATGTCGATAGTTTACCGGAAAGGATAAGAGCAGAGCGCGAGCTCAGGCGATCGCGTGATCCTTGAGCTTGAGATACAGGGTCGTGCGGTCGATGCCGAGGAGGGCCGCAGCTCGGGGGGCAGGTCGTCGACCTCGAGCACCGGGCCGTCGCCGAGGACCAGCGCCCGCTCGAGCACGTTGCGCAGCTCGCGGACGTTGCCCGGCCAGCGGTAGCGCGTGAGCACCTCGACCGCGTCCGGGGCGATGTGATCGATGCGCCGATGCGTCGCGGCGATCAGGCGGACATCGACGCCGAGCTCGCGGGTCCCGCCGACGCGGGTCAGCGTGCGGTTCTCGAGCACGCGGAGCATCCGCGCCTGGGCCCCGGGGCTGAGCTCGCCGATCTCGTCCATGAACAGGGTGCCGCCGTGGGCCCGCACGAACACACCGTCGTGCTGGGCGACGGCCCCGGTGAACGCGTCCTTCTCGTGGCCGAACAGCTCGCTCTCGAGCAGGCTCTCGGCGATCGCGGCGCAGTTGATCGCCACGAAGGGCTTGCCCGATCGCGGCGA
>JAYUXQ010000328.1:0-4953 GCA_043752905.1 Nannocystis sp.
GGGCCCAGGCGGCACCCCGCTGAAAGGCCCGCGACGTGCCGGGCTCAGGGCTTCTTCCCGAGCGCATCCTCCTCGGCGAAGAAGGCCCGCGCCGACGCGTTATTGGGCTCCTGGTCTTGCAACTGTTGATAAAAGACTCGCGCGGCCGCGCGGTAGCTGAGCCCCTCGTAGGCCTGCGCCGCGCCGAGCAGGGCGATCCGGTGGCGCCCGCTCTTCGCCAGCACGCGCTCGTAGAAGTTCGCCGCGCCCTGAAAATTTCCATTCTTGGCGTGCCCGTCGGCGAGGCACAGCAGCAGGCGCATGTCGCCCGGCTTGCGGTCGAAGGCCTTGAGCAGCACCTCCACGCCGAGGTTGGCGTCGCCGCCACGGACCAGCGCGCAGCCCTCGTCGATCTGGTCGCTCACGCTGAGCACCGGCGGTCGATCACCAGGGTCCGGGTGACGTGCCGTCGCGTCGCCGGACTCGCCCGCGGCCTGGACCGTCGGATCGGCGGTCGGGAGCGGCTCGCCGGTCGTCGTGGCTGCCAGCGGCGAGGTCGTGAGGGCCAACGGGGTCGTGTCGGACAGCGCCGCAGAGTCGACCGCCGGCACACCGCCGGCCTCGCCCTCCGGGTCCTTTGATGACCCGGCCACACCTTGCGTGGGATCGGTGTCGTTCGGATGCTCCGGGAGATCGGGAGGTCCCGCAGGGACGGGATCCAGGTGGCCAGGCGGCTGCACCCGGGTCGACTGCTGCGCGCGCTCGACACGGGTGGTCAGGCCCATGCCCGCCCCGGCCTCCTCGGGCCACAGGATCCGCGGCAGGAAGAACACCAGCAGCAAGGCCGCCGCCAGGCCCGTCAACGCGATCGCCAGCGGCCAGCCGCCGCGCGCCCGCACCATGGGCAGCGGAGCGACCGGCCTGGCGACGCTCGCCGGTGACTTCTCGGCGGTCTCGAGCGGCCTGTCCCTGGGGACAGGTTGCATCGGATAGGCGCCCGTCGCCGCCGGGACTTCAGCGAATGACGCCGCGTCCTCCGGGATGTCGACGCCATGCTCGTCGGAGGTCGACTCGAACTGGGCAGCCACCTCGCGCGCCGCCGACTTCGCCGGCGCCGACACCACGGGCAGCACCCGGTCGACCTCCACCTCCGCGGCGCGCTCGAGCGCCGCGACGAACTCTGCGGCCGACGTGAAGCGGTCGTTGCGGTCCCACGCGACCGCCTTCTTGAGCACGTCCTTGAGCACCGCGTTGCACGACAGGCGGTCGATGAAGCGGTCGGCGTCGCGAATGACGTCCATCGCCAGGTCGGCGCCGTACAGCGCGAACACCACCGTCATGCCGAGCCCGTAGACGTCGGCGCGCACGTCGGCGTCCTGCGGCCGCGACATCACCTCGGGCGCGGCATAAATGAATGTCCCCATCGCGCCGGTGCGGGTGCCGCCGGTGATATCCGTCTCGCGCACGAGGTCGAAGTCGGTCAGCTTGCCGCGATCGCCGTCGATCATCACGTTGCTCGGCTTCACGTCGCGGTGGACCAGACCACGCTCGTGGGCGAAGTGTAGCGCCTGGCCGATCTGCGCCAGCATCTTCAACGCGACCTCGGCGGTCACTTGCACGTCCTGCACCGCGGCGTGCAGCGTGCCACCGGCCAGGTACTCCATCACGAAGTAGAACTGGCCGTTCTCGTCGCCGTAGGGCTCTAGCACCCGCACGATCGCCGGATGCTGCAGCTCGGACATCTTCCACGCGCCACGAAAGAAGCGCTCGCGCCGGCTCTTGTCCTCGGCGAACTGTCCGTGCAGCACCTTGATCGCCACGTCGCTCTGGTCGCGCAGGTCGGTCGCCCGCCACACGCCCGCGAACCCGCCCTGACCAATGCGCTCCTCGAGGCGGTAGCGGCCGCGGCCCAGCACGTCGCCCGCTTGCAGTTGCGTACCCTCGCGGAACTCCTTGCGCAGCCGCCGGATCTCCGCCTCCGCCGCCGCGATCGCCCGCGGCTCGGCCCGCGGGTCGCCTTGCAGACTGTCGCGTCGGGCGATCGCGCCGTCGAGGGCCTTCGTCAGCTGGATCTGGCGGTCACCGACCTTGAGGTCGAGCGGCCCGGCGGGCCCGAACACCCGCGCGTAGATCTCGTTGCGAAACGGGTTAGCGCCGCGGCAGATCCCCGTCAGGCGCAGCTCCTTGGCCTCCTCCTGCCCGAGCTCCTGACCCTCCGTCAATCGACGAAACAGCATCGTCAGGCGCGCGTCGGCGGTGACCAGCCGGAAGATGTTGTAAAAATGAATGTTGCGCGGGCTCTCGGCGACGATCGTCGCGACCACCGCGTCGACATCCGCCGCGCCGAGCCGCTGTTTACCCCGCGCGGCCTGATTCCACAGCTGCTCGAAGATTAGCTGGCACAGGAACACCGACCCGCCCGAGAGCTCGAAGACCCGCGTGGTCAGGTCGGGTCCGGCGAAGCTGCCCGCCGTGCCGAGGTACGCGGCCAGCTGGGTCACCTGCGCAGGACCGAGGTCCTCCAGCTCGATCTCGATCGCCACGTTGAACGGCGACCATCGCGGATCCTTGATAAAGCGCGACGAGTGGGCCGCGCCCGCGAACACGAATTGCAGGCGCTGCAACGCCGCCGTGTCGAGCCGCGCGCGCAAATTGAAAAAGGTACGAAACTTGCTGAAGATCTGCTCGCGGAAGTCGACGCTCAGCAGTACGTCGATCTCGTCCATGAATACGATGAGCCGTTGATTACAGCTCGCCAGCCACAACAACAACACGTCGCGCGGGTCCTCCTGCCCGATCGGAGCCGGGTCGAAGTTGGCGCTGCGCGCCACCTCGTGCAGGAACTGGCGCCAGAAGTCGTCGTACGACGCGATCACGAACGGCGACAGGTCGACCAGCACGCAGCGGTAGCGCTTGCCGTCGAGCGCCGCCATCGTGCGCAGTAGCAGGCTCGACTTGCCGCTCTGCCGGGGCGCCGCGAAGTACGGATAATACTGGTTGTCCTCGATCTGCTCGATCAGCTGCGCGTCGGCGTCGCGCCGGATATATGCCTTCCCGGAGAACGCGCCTGCCGCCCGGTACGGGTTCTCCAGGCTCATCGATAGCTGTCCTTGCGCGTGACGCGAGCAGCCAGCTCGGCGTCGCCATGCCCCGCGAGTTCATCCTTGAACAGGTTGAAGCACAGGCACTGCGCGAGCTTGGGCGCCATCGCCGACAGCCTGCGCACGACATCGATCTGGGCCAGCGCCGTCGCCTTCGCGCGCGGCGGTAGCAATCCCAGCAGACCACGCAGCTCGGCCTCGGTGAACGACCCGATCTCGACGGTGCGCCAGTCGCCGAGGTTGGGGTTATTGAGCTGGAAGCTCGTCAGCACCGCCTCGAAGGCGTCGCGCGCGGTGACGACGATCCGCAGCTGCTCGGCGTGCCGCGTGCCCAGGCGATGCAGCGCCGGCACGAAGCGCTGCGCGACGGCCTCGGTGAGCCCGGAAAATTCGTCGAGGGTCAGCAGCAGCGGCCGCCGCTCGATCGCCGCCGAGATCTCGCGCCAGCCCTGGAAGGTCTCGCCGTAGCACTGTCCGACCGCGCCGAAGAACTCATCATAAAACAGGTTGACGTCGTCGATGCGCATGTCCATCAGGTCGAGACGACACACCGCCGCCTCCGACCCACGCGCCCAGTAGCGATCGCTGCGCAGCAGCAGGCTGCTCTTGCCGATCGAGAACTCGCCGCGAAGCACGATCAATGGGTGCTCCACGAGCGCAGCGACCAGGGCCGCGTCCGACGCCCGTCGCACATACGAGGCGGCGCCAGGCCCGAGCGCGCCAGCCTTTTGAAACGGATTCCTCGGTCCGCCCGAGGCCGTGCTGGACATGTCCGAAAGAACAGGCGAAGCCTGGACCCCGCTGTCGGCCGGCCCGGGCGCCTGACCGCGCGACGTGCTGTCCTCGGTCGTCGGCGCGCCGAGGATGCTGTCGCCCGCCCACCCGAGGTGCTGCGTCCCCGGCACCGGCGCCGCGGTGTGTCCGGACGCGACCGGCGGCGTGACCACGCCCGCCACCCCCGCCGCCGCCAGCCCGAGCGCGCTGGCCAGCCGCGGCAAGAACGTATGCGCGTCGATCCCCTTGTAGAGCATCACGCGCGCGCGCTCGATGCCCGGCGCGAGGTTGGCGAGCAGGCCGGCGTTTTGACTCGCGAGCCGCGCCTCGTCGGCGTCATAAAACGCCCACAATACGTCGATCGGCGCCAGCTCGCCGCGGATCACCTGGATCAGGCTCCGCGTGAACACGTCGTCCCAGCCGCCGTAGCCGAGCACGATCAACGTGCGCGACGCCAGCAGCTGCGCGAGCGAGGCGGTCAACCGCGGCCGGTCCTGGCCGAGCTGCGCCGGCGTGTGCAGCGTGTCGCTGCGAAACCAGTCGCCGTGGAAGTGCACGACCAGCGTGCCCTGCCCGTCGATCGCCGCGAAGCCGCCGTCGCTGTGCAGCGCCGTGGTGAACACGCGACCGCCGGCCCGGTGCACGCTGACCGTCACCAGCGGGTCGAAGTTCGAGGTCAGCACGATCGGTCGCGCCTCGGCCGGCATACCCGCGAGCAGGCGACCGAGCGCCGCGACGGCCGGCGGCAGATGCCAGCCCTCGAGGTCCTGCTCGATGCTGCGACACAGATCGATCGCGCCGTCGGCGATGTCGGCGTGGACCTGCGGATATTTGGTCGAGGGCAGCCGGGCCTGCAACACGCAGCGACGAATGATCGCGTTGGCGAGGTCCTGCCCGCGCGTACGTTGCAGGTGACGAAACGCCGCCTGGTAGCGCTGCGTCGGCTCGGCCGCGATCGCCCGGTCGAAGCGCTCGAGCGCGTCGGACCTCGTGTACACGCGACGGATCTGCTCGATGACCCCGTCGACCCGCGGCACCCCCGGCTCACCGGCCTTCGCCGCCGCCGTGACCGCGGAGCCGACGAGATAGACCACGTCGT
>JAYUXQ010000329.1:0-4947 GCA_043752905.1 Nannocystis sp.
TTGGCGGCGACGCGGCGAGCGATCGCGTGGAGATAGGTGCCGACCTGGGACTCGCCGCGAAACTGCTCGCGCTGGCGGTACCAGATCAAGAACACGTCCTGGGTCGCGTCCTCGAGCAGCCAGGTCGGCACGCCGAAACGGCGCAACGCGCTCCACACGAGCGTGAAGTGCTGCGCATAGGTCGCCTCGAACTCGCCGGCGTCGGATGTCGGCGGTGCTGCGTCGGGCATGTCTATCTTCGTGTCCGCCATGGCGAGGGCTCGTCACCGCAGCCGGAGGGCAAAAAATATGCGTAAGCGCACGGTCGTCGCGGCGGCCCGAAAGCCGAGCGCGTAACCGTCGAGGACGA
The DNA here is from genome assembly GCA_043752905.1 of Nannocystis sp. Lineage (GTDB taxonomy): Bacteria > Myxococcota_A > Polyangia > Nannocystales > Nannocystaceae > Nannocystis. The sequence goes on from JAYUXQ010000329.1 coordinate 350, forward strand.
AGGCCGGGCGGGTCAGGCTCGCGGCGAGGTCGATCGCGGCGCCGACGCGGAGGCGACGAGACGGCGACCATGTCAGGCTCGGCCCGATCAGCGCGGCGAGCCACGGCTGCACCACGGTGCGTGTGACCGGTGTGCCGAACCCGGTCCCGATCATCGCGCCCCCCTCGAAGCCGGCGCACAACGACAGGTGGCCGCGACGTCGGCCGGACCCGAACGGGAGCGTCGGGCAGCCCGCGACCGTCGCGGTCGCCAGGCGCAGGTCGATCGCCGGCCCCGATATCCCGGCGACGCGGCGACGCGGCCCGCCGTCGAGCGCGAGCAGCAGCTCGAAGGCCGGCCATTGTACCCGGACGGCCGCGCCGACGAGCAGCGCCGGGTCCGGTGTCGGGCCCCAGGCAGCCGCCAGCCGGGCGCCCAGCTCGACCCCTGGCGGGTTCGGGCGCCGCGGCGGGCCCTGGACCTCGTCACGCCTGGGCTGCTTCATGGATGGCATCGCCCGGTCCGCGCGCTCGACGGGCGCCTCGGGGCCAGCGATGATGATCGTTTCGGGGGTCGCGGGCGGCTCGATCGGCACGACCTCCGGCGTCGGCACGACCTCCGGGGTCGCCACGAATTCGCGGTCGAGCGCAGGACATGCGGCCGCGGCGATCACGGCGGTCGCCTCGGCGAGGGCGGAACAGCTGCTGGCCGTCAGGTTGCGGACCACAGAGAGCTCGCCGCGGCGCAGCGTCAACGCCGCGTTCCAGCTGCGGTCGCCGCGCGAGACGACGGCATCGACGCGCAGCGGTTCGGCTTGCGCCCGCCGGCAGCTCTCCTGGGCCAGCACCGCGAAGCGACCCTCGACCTCGGCGACGCCGGGACAGCCGGGCGGGGCTTGCCAGACCCACTCGACCGGAGACTCGACCGGAGATATTTCCGTGGCACTCAGGAGGAGGAGCAGAAGCAGACGGTACCTCGCAGCCTGACCGTAGCAGTGATTCGACGGCCGCGACGATTTTGGCTCAACGCACCCATACGCGTCGAGCACCCGGCCGGTACGAGCGACCCAGGGTGTCTTGCTCGCCCCCCTCTTGACTTCGTCTCATCGGTGACCCCGTCGAGATATATGGTTCGGCATCGGTGCCGGCACCGCGAAGCTCACGCTCGAGGAACATCGCGCGGTGGACGTCGCGCTCAACGGGGCGTTCGCGCGGGCGCTGCGAGATTCGGTCAAGGTCCGGCACCTCGCGTTCATGAGCGCCGCGGGTGCGAACCCGACCGCGAAGGCCAGCGGCAGCGGTGCCGCAGGCATGTCGCGGTACAACCGCGTGAAAGGCGAGTCCGAGGCGGCCTTGCGCGCGAGCGGGCCCTCGAGGACGCCGACCTCGAGCTCTCCAGCGAACTGCTAGTTCATGCTCCGGTCGTCGACGACGCTGACGACGCGTAGGCCCGGGAGCAGGGCCTCGCGTCGCTCGAGCTCGATGACGACCTCGAGGATCTTGGTGTCGATGCGCTCGACGGGGTCGTCGGTGCGGATGTTCTTGCGGCCCATGCGGCGGCCGATCTCGACGACGCGGCCGGGGAAGCGCTGGCCGGGGAAGGCGTCGGCGGTGATCGTGGCGTGCAGGCCCGGCCGGATCTTGCCGATGTCGCGCTCCTCGACGTCCATGCGCACGCGCAGCACGCGGGTGTCGCCCATGACGACGGTCTCGCCAGTGCCGGGGTTATAGTACTCGCCGGCGCGGACCTTGACCGACAGGATCTCGCCGGAGATCGGGGCGCGGATCGTCAGCCGGTCGAGCAGCGCGCTCACCTGGTCGCGGCGGGCCCTCGCGCCGCTGACACGGGCCCTGGCGGCGAGCACGTCCTCGCGGCGCGAGCCGGCCAGCGTCGCGCTGCGACGGGCGTCGGCGGCCTTGAAGGCCATGTCCTCGGCCTCGGCGCTGCGGCGGGCGCGGTCGAGCTCGTCGGGCGTGGCGGCGCCGCCGTCGGCGAGCTTGGTGACGCGCTCGAGCGAACCCTTCGCCAGGTCGGCGCGGGCCCGGGCGGCGTCGGCGTCGGCGTCGGCGGCGTCGATGTCCTGGCGGATCCTGCCGTGCAGGGTGCGTGACAGCTCGGCCTCGGCCGCGGCGAGGTCGGCCTCCGCGGCAGCGAGCGAGGCGCGCTCGGTCGCGGCCTCGAGCTCGAGCAGGGGCTGGTCGGCCGCGACCTGGTCGCCTTCCTTGACGTGAACGACCGCGATGCGTCCGGGGGCCTGGCCGGCGACCTTGGTCTCGCGGTCGGCGGGCTCGACGATGCCGTTACCGGCGACGCCGGTGAGCGCGGGGAGGGCGACGCGCTGGTCGGTGCCACTCGTGGGGAGTTCGCGGCGGGCGTCGGCGATGTCGGTCTCGCGCGGCGCCTGCGGCGGGCCGCCGAGCGCGGTGCGAAGGATGAACGCCAGCAGACCTGCGGCGATGGCAAGGGCGACCAGTGCGGACCAGATGCTACGGCGTTGGCTCATGGTGGGCGTCTCTCATGCGGCCGTCCTCGATGTGAAGGATGCGGTCCGCGAGGTGGAAGATGCGGTTGTCGTGGGTCACGACGAGCACGGTGCGGCCCTGCTCGCGGGCGAGCTGGTGCAGGGTCTCGGTCACTTTGAGGCCGTTCTCGGCGTCGAGGGCCGCGGTCGGCTCGTCGGCGAGGATGAGCGGGGGCCCGCCAGCCAGCGCGCGGGCGATCGCCACGCGCTGGCGTTGACCGCCGGACAGGTCGCGCGGCTTGCTGTCGGCCTTGCCCGGCAGGCCGACCTGCTCGAGCAGCGCACCGGCCTCCTTGCGCGCGGCGGCGACGGCCCAGCCGCGCAGCTGTAGCACGAGCATGATGTTCTCGCGGGCGGTGAGCGAGGCGACGAGGTTGTGGCCCTGGAACACGAAGCCGATGTACGAGAGGCGCAGCTGCGGGAGCTCGGCGTCACGGCGGCCGGACACGTCCTCGCCGAACAGCTTGACCCGGCCGGAGGTCGGCGAGAGCACGCAGCCGAGGATCGACAGCAGCGTGGTCTTGCCCGAGCCGGACGGGCCCTCGAGCATGATGAACTCGCCGGGCTCGACGCGCATGTTGATGTCGCGCAGGGCCGTGAACGCGGTCGCGCCGCTGCCGTAGATCTTGCCGAGCTGCGCCACCTCGACCGCGGGTGGTCGTACGAGGGGAGCATTCATCGGAACACCATCCCTGGCTCGACCTTGCGCAGGCGCAGCAGCGCCAGGCCGGAGGCGAAGATGCACATGAAGATCATGACGAGGGTGGTGCCGATCAGGAGCTCGGCCGGCAGGAACACGGCGAGCTGCGGCGAGCGGATCTTGCCGGCGACGAAGGTGACGAAGGCGAGGCCGATGAGCGAGCCGATGAGCGCGTAGGCGACGGCCTGGACCGCGAGCAGGCGGGCGAGGTCGCGGTTGGTGGCGCCGATCGCCTTGAGGGTGCCGAACTCGCGGACGTTGTCGAGGACGGCGGAGAACATCGAGAGCGCGACGATGACGAAGCCGATGACGAGCCCGAACAGCGCCGAGGTGCCAAAAGTGATGCCGATCGCCGTACGCGTGAGGATGTAGCGGACGATCGACCTGCTGTACTGGGCCTTCGTCAGGACCATGGTGTCGGGCAGCGCGCGCTGGATCTCGCGGGCGACGGCCTCGGGGTCGTGGCCGTCGGCGACGCCGACCAGGCCGAAGCTGGTGCGGTCGGCGGGCACGCGGAGGATCTGCTGGATGAGGTTGTACTCGCCGAACGCATAGGATGGACCGAAGGGGATCAGGCCCCAGGTGAAGCCGCTGGCGATCACCCGCTTGCCGCCGAGCTCGCGCACGCTGCCGTGGTTGATGCCGCCGAATTTTTCGCGGTCGGCGTGCTCGAAGAACATCATGTCGGGGAGCAGGAGCGACTGCGGGTCACCGACGACGACGTTCCACGGGCCGCCGTGCAGGCCGGGGGCCTTGGTGCCGACGAGGGTCACGGCCTCGGAGCCGCCGCTCGGGAGGGTGATCGTCGAGGCGCCGTACAGGAGCGGCTCGGCCCAGGCGACGCCGTCGACGACGCGGGCCTGAAGAATGTGCGACTCGGGGATCGGCTTGCCGGGTTGAAACGACTCGGTGCCGGGCGGGGCGATCCAGATGTCGGCGTCGCTGTTCTCGACGAACATGACGTTCTTGTAGAGCAGGCCCATAAAGGTGCCGGCCTGCTGGTTCGAGAGCAGGACCGCGAAGACGACGCCCGCGAGGGTGCCGATCATCTTGAGCTTGTCGTGCAGCATCATGGCCAGCGCGACCCGGGCGAGGGTGCGCCAGCGCAGGCCGAAGCCGGGCCGCGTGGTGATCGGGCGAGCGACCGCACGTGCTTCGGGCGGCGTGGTCATCGGGCGACCTCTTGCGGCCGCGGGCTCTCGTTGACGGGCTGGCCGGGCGCCGCGTCCTCGGTCGGGGGTGGCGGTGTCGGCGTGGCGATCGGGGGCTCGACCTCGGTGGGCTCGCCGGTGTCGCGCAGGAGCACGTCGGCCTCCTTGATGTCGCGACCCGCGGCGAGGCGCAGGGCGATGCGGGCGTAGGCGAGGTCCGCGTTGGCCTGGATCAGCGATATCTGGG
>JAYUXQ010000330.1:0-12017 GCA_043752905.1 Nannocystis sp.
AGCACCCGCGCGACTCGGTTCACGCTATAGCGGCCGAGGTCGTGCACGTCGGCGCCGAGCCAGTGGCTGGTGCGGTGCGGGTAGTAGGGCTTGTAGAGCTCTTTCTCGAGGATCTCGTCGAGGCTGCCGTGGACCAGCCCGAGCGCCTGCATCCCCTCGCACAGGCGCCGCAGCGTGGTCTCGTGGACCGCGTCGAGGCTGCTGCCGACCACCGTCGCCGCGATGCCGGCCTCGTTGGCGGCGAGCACCACCTCGTAGGCGTCGCGCTGCGCCGGGGTGAAGCGGCCCGACACCGGCCACACGCGGGTGATGTCGCCGGAGAACAGATCCCACTCCGCGCCGGCGTCGACGAGCAGCAGCTGACCCGCCGCGAGTCGCCCGCGGTTGGCGATGTAGTGCAGCACGGTCGCGTTGGCGCCGGCGCCGACGATGCTCGTGTAGCCGGGCCCGCTGCCACGCGACAGGAAGGTGTGCTGCAGCACCGCCTCGATCTCGTACTCGTGGAGCCCGGGTCGGGTCGCCCGCATCGCCGCGAGGTGGCCGTCGCCGCTGATGGCGATCGCCCGGCGCAGGCTGGCGAGCGCGGCGGGATCTTTGACCATGCGTTCTTCGCCGAGCAGCACCCGCGCGTCGCGCAGGCACTCGGGCGCGGTGTCGCCGGCCCGGTCCCTGGCGCGTAGCGCCTCGATCGCGTCACGCACCGCCTGTTCGGCCGCGGGGGCCCCCGCGAACGGCAGATACACCGTTTCGACCCCGTCGAGCAGGCGCGGCAGTTCGCTCGCCACGGCCGCGGTGGTGTGCGCCGCGTCGGCGCCGATCTGCCGCATCACCGCCTCGGGGCCCGGACGCCGGCCGTTGTAGATCGCGTCGCGCTCACCCTGCTCGGGGACGAAGATCGTCAGGGCCGGGTCGCGCCGCGGGCGGAACACCAGCAGCGCACCGGGCTGCTCGAGGCCGCTGAGATAATGAAAATTGGTGTCCGCGCGAAACCGGTGCTCGGTGTCGTTGGAGCGGGTCTGGAGGGCACCTGCGGCGAGCACGAGGGCCGCGTCGCCCATGCTCGCGGCCAGCCGGACCCGGCGCTGCGCGTGGGTGTCGGCCGACGGAGGGTCCGCGGACGCGCCGGGGTCGGGGCCAGGGGAGGGGGGCGTGCGCGGGTCGAGCGAGTCCATCCGCGGCGAGCATAGCGACTCCGCGTGCGTCACGTCATGCCTTGCGGGTGCGCAAGCGCGTGCGCGACGCCACCATGGGGCTTGGGGGCGAGTTTTCCAGCGATCGCACGGTGTGGGCGCGTCCGCGACGGCGGCCGCCAGGACGGTGGGGGGAGTTGCACCACGGGCCGCGCTGCCCGATCGTTGCGGCCGATGGCGACGCAAAAACTCAGCAATCAGCGGCTCCACGAGGTTCAACAGGTGCTGGCCGCCTATGTCCCGCGGCTGCCGGGGACGGACCCCGCCCTGCTCGCGGCCCTGTGCAAGGCGGTCCTCACCTCGGTCGACGTTCGCGACCTCAAGCGCACGACCAGCGAGGAGATCGTCGGCCAGCTCGAGTCCGTGCTCAGCACGATCAAGACCCGCGCGCGCGGCGAGATCAACACCTCGGTCTATCCCGGGCCCGAGGTGATCGTGCTCGAGTCCTGCGTCGAGGATCAGCCGTTCCTCGTCTCCTCGCTGCGTGCCCTGTTCGCCGCCGAGAACATCGAGGTCACCATCCTCGTCAACGCGATCATCAAGATCCGCCGCGACGGCACCGGCAACCTCGCGAGCATCGGCATGGGCACGCCGGAGTCGATCATTCGCATCGAGGTCGCCGCCGACACCGCGCCGCCCGACCTCGCCGAGCGCTTCCGCCAGCGCCTGCGCATCGTCCAGGCGATGGTCCGCGACTTCCAGCCGATGAAGCGGCGCATGCAGGACCTCGCCGACGACTATCTTCGGGCCGCCACCGCCGAGGGCGGCGAGCGCAGCCTGACGCTGCGCGAGACCGAGGGCATGGTCCGCTGGCTATGCGAGGAGAACTACGTGCTGCTCTCGGTCGAGGAGTACGACGAGGCCGGCCGCCGGATCAGCGCGCTGGGCACCGCGTCGGTCGCCTCGCCCGAGCGTGACCCCGAGAAGTTCGCCGCCTACGCCCGCGACTTCGCCCGCACCGTCCGTTATCAGCGCAGCAACGACGAGTCGCCGGTGCACCGCGCCGGCAAGCCCGGGCACTTCGTCATCAACCGCGTCAGTCGCGAGGGGCAGCCGGTCGGCACGTGCCTGATCAGCGGCCTCTTCACCTACAAGGCGCTGCACACCCCGCCGGAGGAGATCCCGTTCCTGCGCGTGGTCCTGCGGTCGATCCTCGCCGATCGCACGATCTCGGTCGACTCGCACCGCGGCAAGTCCGTCACCAACGCCTTCAACTCGCTGCCGCTCGAGTACCTGCTGACGCAGTCCGAGGCCAGCATCTGGGAGCTCAGCGACCGCGTATTGCGAGCCGAGCTAGAGGGCGGCTCCGACGTGCACATCGACGTCGGCGAGGACGGCCGCTATGTGTTCGCGTTCGTCAGTCTCCCGCGCGGTCAGTTCTCCGAGGAGCTGCGCCTGCAGGTCCAGGAGAAGCTGATGCGCGAGTTCGGGGCGACCTACGCCGACTTCGGCGTGTACATGGATCGCTACGACAACGCGATCGTGCACTACTACATGACCGGCCCGACCCCGTTTAGCGCCGTCGACACCGAGCGCGTGCGCAGCGAGGTCATGGGCCTCGCCAAGGGCTGGAACGAGCGATTGAGGGAAGCGCTCGGCGAGCTGGTCGGCACCGGCCCGCAGGTCGACGAGCTGTTCGACATCTACCACGAGGCCTTCACCGAGGAGCACAAGCGCCGCGCCGGTGACCAGCGTCTGCTCGGCGACCTGCGTTGCCTCGAGAACCTGCGCAAGGGCGCCGAGTTCGACTGCGACCTGTACGTCTCGACCACCGGCGAGCACCCCGGCAGCCTCAACCTCCGCGTGTTCAACCGCGCCGCGATGAACCTCAGCGACGAGCTGCCGCTGATCGCCAGCTTCGGCTTTCGCGTCGTCGACGAGTACGTGCGTCCCGTGCACATCGCCCACATGAAGGGCATCGAGCTCGACAACTATCGCTTCGACGTCCGCGAGGAGCGGATCCCGGCGATCATGTCGCGCAAGGACGAGATCCGCAACGCGCTGCGGGCCGTGTTCGCCGGCACCATGGGCCGCGACGGCCTCAATCAGCTCATCGTCTCGACGACCCTGACCGCGCTCGAGGTCGAGATCCTGCGCGCCTACGTCGCCTACCTGCATCAGGTCCGCTGCCCCTTCACCACCGACCTGCTGCGCACCGTCCTGGTCGCCAACCCCTCCGTCACGCAGGCGCTGGTCGGCTGGCTGGTGTCGCGCTTCGACCCGGCGACCGCCACGGCGCAATTGTCCGAGGCCGCTGACAATCACCTCGCGGCCGAGCTGCGCGACGTCGTCGACTACACCGCGGACCGCGTGTTCCGGGCCCTCGCCGATGTCATCCGCGCGACCGTCCGCACCAATGCCTTCATCATCAAGGCGACCCCGATCGGCGGGCGTCGTGATCAGGCGCCGGCGATGGCCTTCAAGTTCGACGGGCAGAAGATCCCGTTCGGGCCCGAGCCCAAGCCCCTGCGCGAGATCTGGATCTACCACCCCGACTTCGAGGGCGTGCATCTTCGCGGCGGCAAGGTCGCCCGCGGCGGCATCCGCTTTAGCGATCGCCCCGACGACTTTCGCACCGAGATCCACGGGCTCATGGCCACGCAGATGGTCAAGAACGTGCTCATCGTGCCCGTCGGCGCCAAGGGTGGCTTCGTGCTGCGCCAGGCTCCGACTGACCGCAACGAGCTGCGCGCCGCGGGTGACAAGTACTACCAGCTGTTCGTCGAGGCCCTGCTGTCGGTCACGGACAACGTCGTCGAGGGCAAGCTCGTCACGCCGACCGGCGTCCTCCACGTCGACGGTCCGGACCCATACCTCGTCGTCGCCGCCGACAAGGGCACCGCGCACCTCTCCGACACCGCCAACTCGGTCAGCATGCGCGCCAAGTTCTGGCTCGACGACGCCTTCGCGTCCGGCGGCTCGAACGGCTTCGATCACAAGGAGACCGGCATCACGGCCCGCGGCGCGTGGGAGACGACCAAGCGCTGCTTTCGCGAGCTCGGCATCGATCCCGAGGCCGACATCATCACGGCGGTCGGCGTCGGCGACATGAGCGGCGACGTGTTCGGCAACGGCCTCCTGCGCAGCCGCACCGTCAAGCTGCTGGCCGCCTTCAACCACGCGCACGTGTTCGTCGATCCGGACCCGGATCCCGAGCGCAGCTTCGTCGAGCGCGAGCGCCTATTCAAGCTCCCGCGCTCGCAGTGGACCGACTACGACGGCGGGCTGCTGTCGAAGGGCGGCGGCATCTTCATGCGCAACGCCAAGTCGCTCGCCCTCTCGCCCGAGGCCCGCGCGCTGCTCGGCGTCGGTCCCGAGCAGGTCATCAGCGGCGAGGATGCGATCCGCGCGATCTTGATGATGAAGGTCGACCTGTGCTGGATGGGCGGCATCGGCACCTACGTGAAGAGCAGGGAGGAGACCCACGCGGACGTCGGCGACAAGGCCAACGACGCGGTGCGCGTCAACTCCAACCAGCTGCGCTGCCGCGTGATGACCGAGGGCGCCAACCTGGCGATCACCGACCGCGGCCGCGTCGCCTACGCGCGGGCCGGCGGCCAGAACTACACCTCGTTCCTCGACAACTCCGGCGGCGTCGACACCTCGGACCACGAGGTCAACATCAAGATCCTGTTCGCCCCGCTGCTCGCCAGCGGCACCTCGACCCGCGAGCGCCGCAACGAGCTGTTACGGGCCGCCGAGGAGGATGTGTGCGACGCGGTGCTCGCCAACAACCGCTCGCAGAGCCGCATGGTCAGCTTCGACGTCCGGCGCAGCCGCAAGGACGTGTTCCGCTACAGCCGCACGCTGAGCTTCCTGGTCACCAGCGTGCCGTTCAACCCCGACAGCTTCGGCCTGCCGACCGAGGACGAGCTGGCGATCCGCTCGCGCAAGGGCGGCGGCCTGTTCAAGTGCGACGCCTCGACGCTGTGCGCGTACTCGAAGATGCTCGCGTACCGCACCTTGCTCGAGGAAAAGCCGTTGTCCGAGGGCCTCGTCGACCGCATGGTCCGCGAGTATTTCCCAACAGTCATCGTCGAGGGGGCGGGCGAGGCGATCAAGAGCCACCTGCTGCGCCGCGAGATCGCGACGACGATGGTCGTCAATCACATCGTCGACAACGCCGGCGCGACCTTCTTCCCGGAGACGCTGACGAGCACGCGGCGCAGCGCCAGCGATGTCGCCGAGGCGTACATGTCCGCGGCCCAGGCCGGCGACGTCGAGACGATCCGCCGCGAGCTGTACGCCTGCGAGGACAAGGTCCGCCAGGAGGCCGTTTATCGCGCGATGTCCTTGATCGAGGGCGCGCTCGAGGAGGCGACCTACGACCTGCTCGACCGCGGCGTCGCGCTGCCCTTCGACCAGCGGGTCGTCGAGCGCGCCCGGGACCTGCTGGTCCGCCTCCACGACGCGCTGCGTCCGGCCCAGCAGACCCAGCTGCATGCCCACGTCGCCGAGTTCGAGGGCGCCGGCCTGCCGCGGTCCCTGGCCGCGAAGCTCGCCGGCCTCGTGTACTTCACGGACATCCTGGAGTCGATCCGGGTCGCCGGGGAGACCGGCCGCGAGCCGATCGACGTGCTGCGCCTGCGCCTGCACCTCGCCAGCGAGATGCAGATCCCCTCGCTCCAGGAGGCGCTCAACCGCATGGTGTTCCAGTCGCCGTGGGACGGTCCTGCCGCCAAGGCGCTGTCGCGCCAGCTCGACGTGCACCTCGGCAAGATGGTCCTCGCCGTCCAGGGTGACGACGTCCAGGGGATGATCCAGCGCCAGGGCCTCGACTTCGTGCGCAGCCAGGCCGCCGCGAACCTGGAGAGTGGCGTGACGATCCCCGGCATCGTGATGCTCGACCAGCATCTGCGTCGTTTGCTGTGAGCCCGCGAACCCGCAGGGACCGATGTGTCTCTGTGGGTCTGCACGCGCGCGGCTTGTCCCTGTGCGCGTACCGTGTTACGCGTGGATGCGTACATGCCCGCCTACGTACTCCGCGGGTGAAGCATGAGAGCGAGGCTCACGGACCCCTGACGGGTCCGCGAGCGCTTCCGGTCTGGATGAGCCCGCCCCGGTGTGAAGTGCCTGTTACACCTCACAACGACGGCAAACCCAACTAAACGCAATTAAACAGTTGCGCTGGAATAGGTGGCTATGTAATCCTGCATCGGACTGATCGACCCCTCGGCACGCTTGAATTTGGGAAGGGACACCCAAGTTCACCCCAGGAGCAGCCGAGTTTCACCATGCCGGCCCATTGGGCCGGATCCACGCACACGAGGGACACCATGACGAGAACACTGCTTATTTCGAGCTTTCTTTGCAGCGCGCTGATGATCGGCTGTGGCGACGACAAGAGCCAGGACACCGCCACCACCGCCACCACCAAGACCACCCAGACCAGCGCCGATGAGGGCAGCGGTTCGAGCACGGGCGGTGCCAGCGACCCGAGCGCCTCGTCCAACCCGAGCAGCGCGACGGACCCGAGCAGCCCGACCACGCAGTCGGACGCGACGGAGACCAACGCGACCACCAACCCGGACACCGCGACGGGGGGGGGGGAGAGCACCGGTAGCGACACCGACACCACCTGCGGCTTCATCTGCCCGGAGGAGACGGACGGCACGGTCGACATCCAGTGCGACGTGTTCAAGCAGGATTGCCCGGCGATGGGCGACATTGAGCAAAAGTGCACGGCGTACGCCAACAACGGCGGCAGCTCGTGGAACGCCACCAAGTGTACGCCGGTGACCGGCGAGAACGCCGTGGGTGACACGTGCACGACCGAGGGCGGCGGCGTCAGCGGCAATGACACCTGCATCAAGGGTGCGATGTGCTGGGGCGTCGACCCCGAGACCAACGAGGGCACGTGCGTCGGTCTGTGCACCGGCACGGCGGAGTCCCCGGTGTGCGCCGAGGCCGGGACGGTCTGCGCGATCGCCAACGACGGCGTGCTCAACCTGTGCCTGCCGGGCTGCGACCCGCTCGCGTCGGACTGCGCCGGCGACGACCTGTGCATCCCGGTCGGCGACGGCTTCACCTGCGTGCTCGATGCCTCGGGCGAGGAGGGCCAGCAGTACGACCCGTGCGAGTACGCGAACGCGTGCGACCAGGGCCTGTTCTGCGCCGACCCGAAAAACGCCGGCATGTGCGACGCGAACGCGACCGGCTGCTGCTTGCAGTTCTGCGACACCACCGAGATGCCGACGCCGTGCACCGACGGCCTGAAGTGCGTCACGTGGTGGGCCGAGGGTCAGTCGATCCCGCCGGGCCTCGAGAACCTCGGCGCCTGCATCATCGGCGCCTGATGAGCGACCGGCCTCGCGCCGGTGACAGCTCATAAAAACTGGGCCGCCCTGTGAGGGGCGGCCTTTTTTCGTGGTGTGGTCCGGTTCGTCTCTGCACCGATGGATCGTGGAGGTCCCATGAAACGTACAAGCCGCTTTTCCTCAATAAGCTGCCGACTGAGCTCGGCCGGACGCGTTGATCATGGCCAGAACACTGTTTATCTCGGATCTGTTCGGGGAACACGCTCGTCCTCGGATGCAGCAGGGGCGCGTAACGTGCTGGTAGGGGAGGAAGTCAAGATGACCCGAGACCGATGGACGATGGCCCGAATGTTCGCCGCGAGCTTGCTGTGCGGCGGGCTGCCCGCGTGCGTGGAGCGGCAGGTCGGCGGCGAGACGACCGGCAATGTCGGCAGTACGGGGAGTGAGGTCGGGGGCACGAGCTCCGGGGTGCCGACGACGGGCACGACGGATGCAGGTGCGACGAGCGGTAGCTCGGGGACGGGCACGACCGGCGGGATCGAACCACCACCACTGCCGGGGACCACGGGCGAGCCGGACGACACCTGCGGCTTTCTCTGCGGCACCACCGGCTCGGTCGAGCCGGATTGCGACCTGTTCACGCAGAACTGCCCGGAGGGCGAGAAGTGTGCGCCCTATTCGGCGGACGGCGGGAACTGGAACGCGCGCAAGTGCGTGCCAGTCATGGGTGACGGCCAGCCGGGCGATCCATGCATGGCCCTCGTCAGGGGTGCCAGCGGGCTCGACGACTGCGCGAAGGGGGCGATGTGCTGGGAGGTCGACCTCGAGAAGCTCGGCCATTGTGTCGAGGTATGCAGCGGCTCCGAGGAGATGCCGGAATGCAAGAACGACGGGCTTTGCGCGGTTTCGGGCGGCTCGGTGTTGGCGATCTGCCTTTCGCCGTGCGACCCGCTGGGCCAGGATTGCCCGGGCGGTGACCTGTGCATCTTCGTCGGCGATAGCTTTATGTGCGTAGTCGATGCCTCCGGAGACGAGGGGCAGGCGTTCGACCCGTGCGAGTTTGCCAACGCGTGTGATCATGGTCTGGTGTGCCTGGCGCCGGATTCGGCCGCCGAGTGCGACCCGAACGCGACAGGCTGCTGTCTGCCGTTCTGCGACCTCTCGGACCCGGCGTTCGTCTGTCCGGGGGTTGGGCAGGCCTGCGTGTCGTTGTACGAGGAGGGCATGGCGCCCGAGACGTTCAAGAATGTCGGCACTTGCGCGGTGCCAGCGTGAGATCGGAGGAAGCATGAGACGACCCGCGGTGATCTCGGCGTGTGTTGTGTGTTGGCGGGTGCTTGTGTGGAGCGTCTGACGCCGGGGGAGGGGACCGGGAGCGGTAGCAGTGGGGGCGGCGGGAGTGGAGAACTCGGGGGTGCCGACGACGGGCGGGGCGGGGACCACGGGTTCGTGGCCGGGGACCGGGACCGGCGAGCTGGTGAGCTCGAGCGGCGGCGCGACGTCGACAGGGACGACCGGGGGGGACACCTGCGGGTTTCTCTGCGGTACGGACGAGGATGCGACAGGGGTGACGCCGTGCGACGTGTTCAAGCAGGACTGCCCGGAGGGTGAGAAGTGCTCCGCGTACGCCGATGACGGTGGCACGTCGTGGAACGCGAGCAAGTGCGTTCCGGTGAATGGTGATGGTCAGCCCGGGGAGCCGTGTACGGTCGAGGGCTCGGCGCTGAGGACTGTCCGGGCGGAGATCTATGCATTCCGTTAAACGACGGGTTTCATTGTGCGCCCGACGCGTCGGGGCCGGAGGGTCAGGCGTTCGACCCCTGCGAGTTCGTGAACGCCTGCGACCCGGGGTTGTTGTGTGTCGACCCCTCGTTGGCCACGAAGTGCGACCCGAACACCGGCTGCTGTTTGCCGTTTTGCGATGTCACGGACCCGAACGCGGTGTGCCCGGGGGTCGGGCAGGCGTGCGTGTCGTGGTACGAGGAGGGCATGAGCGTCGAGGTCGCCGACGTGGATCGCGCATTCGCGGTTCTTCTGGGGCGTGGCGCTTGGGCAGCTGCGCGGGGCTACTCGAGCGAGGCTGACCTTAGATCAGCACGCACTGGTTCTCGAAGCAGGCCTGGCCGGCGTCGCAGTCGGTGTTGTCGTTGCAGTTGACGCCGCCGGAGCAGAAGCCACCGACGCACACCTCGCCGGCGCCCTTGCAGTCCTTGTTCTTCTTGCACACGGCCGGCGCGACGCAGTCGCCGAACACGCAGGCCTCGCCGGGCGGGCAGCCGAGGTCGTCGACGCACTCGGGGACGCCGACGCAGGCGCCGGCCTGGCAGGTCTGGCCGGGGGCGCAGTGCTCGTCGGTCAGGCACTCGCCCGCGAACACGCAGGTCTGGGCCTGGCACACGAAGCCGACCTTGCAGTCGGCATTGACGGCGCACTCGGGCAACGGCACGCACTGACCGGCCTGGCAGGTCTCGTTGGGCAGGCAGTCGGTGTCGAGGGTGCACTCCGGCGGGACGACGCACACGCCGCCCTGGCACAGCTCGCCGGGCTGGCAGTCGGTGTCGAGGGTGCACTGCGGGGCCAGCACGCACGCGCCCGCGTTGCAGATCTCGCCGGGCTGGCAGTCGGTGTCGAGGGTGCAGCCACCGGGCACGCAAGTGCCGTTCTCGCACTTTTCGCCCGGCTGGCAGTCGGTGTCGAACAGGCAGTCCGGGACGACGACACACGCGTTGGCGACGCAGGCCTGGCCGGGCGGGCAGTCGGAGTCGTTGACGCACGGCGGCGGCGCGACGCAGAGGTTGTTGAGGCAGGTCTGGCCGACGGGGCAGTCGGCATCGTTGACGCACGCGGGGTTGGCGACGCAGACGCCGCCCTGGCAGGTCTCGTTGGCGGCGCACTGGGCATCGACGACGCACTCGGGCGGCAGCGGCACGCACTTGAACTGGAAGCACAGCTCGCCCGGCGCGCACTGGCTGTCGAGGGTGCACTCGGGCGGGGTGCACACGCCACCGACGCAGGTCTCGCCGTTGACGACGTCGCAGGTGGCATCGACGACGCACTCGGGCGGCAGCGGCACGCACTGGTTCATGAAGCACAGCTGGTCGGCCGCGCAGTCGGCGTCGGTCAGGCACACCGGCGGGGGCGGGAGGCAGACGCCGCCCTGGCAGGTCTCGCCGGGCTGGCAGTCGGCGTCGGTCATGCACACCGGCGGCGGGTCGACGCACAGGCCGCCCTGGCAGGTCTGACCGGGCAGGCAGTCCGCGTCGATCTTGCACACCGGCTGCGGATCCGTGCACACCCCATTTTCACAGGTCTGGCCGGGCAGGCAGTCGAGGTCCGAGATGCACATCGGCGGCTGATCGACGCAAAAGCCACCGAGGCAGATCTGGCCGGGCTGGCAGTCGAAGTCCGAGACGCACATCGGCTGCGGCACGCACATGAAGTCGACACACGCGTTGCCGGGCGGGCACTCGAAGTCCTGGGTGCACTGCGGGCTAAACTCGCAGAAGTTGTCGATGCACAGGAAGTCCGGCGGGCAGTCGAAGTCGCTGAAGCACTCCGGGAACACGCACTGGCCGTTCTGGCAGATCTGGTCGAACGGACACTCGGCGTCGATCTGGCACATCTGGCCGGCGGGGATGCACAGGCCGCCGATACAGACCTCGCCGAAGTCGCACTCGAAGTCGAACTGACACAGGGTCTGCACGCACTGGCCGTCGATGCAGCTCTGGCCGGGCGGACACTCGAAGTCCTCGAAGCAGGCCTGCGCCGGGGTGCACGCGCCGTCGATGCAGACCTGTCCCTCGGGACACTCGAAGTCGAACTCGCAGGGCCCGGGCGGGTCGGGGATGCAGCCGCCCTTGCCGTCGCAGGTGGTGCCGGCGGGGCACTCGGGACACACCGGCGGGGTGTCGCCCTGACACACGCCGAGGTCGTCGCCGTCCTCGCGCACGCACTCGGTGCCGGGCGGGCACTCGAGGTTGTCGTCACACACCTGCGGCGCGACGCACTGGAAGTCGAGGCATTTTTCGCCGTCCGCACAGTCGCTGTCGAGGCGGCACTCCTCGTCGAAGGCGACGCACATGCCCTCGGGGGTGCACACCGCCCCCTCGCCACAGTCGTCGTCGGATCCGCAGGGGATCGCGTAGTCGCTGCGCCCGCAGGCGGCGACGACGAACCCCAGCAGGAAGCCACGAGCCCAGCCACCTCCGTGGATCGAGACGCTTCGGCGCAGCAGCGAGGACCAGGGGCGAGGCGAAGTTTGGGGCATGGCGGCGATCCAGCGAACGAGGCCGAGAGGCCGGGAAGATGAAAGACAGGTCAGGCAACAAGTCAGAAAACGCCGAGCGCATCCCCCGCGGGGCGGCTCGACCCTCCCACTGTAAAGCCGCCTGCGCGCCGCGAGCAAGCGAATGGACATCCGGACCCCGCGCACACCCGCGCCGCCCGGGACCCCGCAGTTTGCTGGCCACGGCCGCCGACGTGCGGCAAGCTGGGGCCCCCGGTGTATGGCCCCAGGAGATTCCCGACGCGTCCCCGTTCTCGCGCGTCGCGTGACCTCGCTGGCTCACCG
>JAYUXQ010000331.1:0-1924 GCA_043752905.1 Nannocystis sp.
CCTTGCCGAGCGTGACGGCGATGTCGGTGGCGCGCAGGTGACCCATGCGGCGCGACAGCGCGGCCCGCAGCACGCGGCCGCCGTCCATCGGGAAGGCGGGCAGCATGTTGAAGATGGCGAGGCCGAGGTTGGTCCACGCGAGGCTGCCGAGGAACGAGTCGGGGCTGACGTCGCCGAGGATGGCCGCGAAGGTGAAGAGCACGCCGGCGAGCAGGAAGCTGACGACGGGGCCAGCGAGCGCGACCTGCAGCTCGACGTTGGGGCGCATGTGGCCCTGCTCGAGCTGGGCGACGCCGCCGATCGGGAGCAGGAGGATCTGGCGGGTCTCGATGCCGTGGACGCGGGCGGTCAGCGCGTGGCCGAGCTCGTGCGCGACCACCGAGGCGAACACGGCGATCATGAAGATGACGCCCATGACCGCGGCGGTCAGCGTGCCGGTGCCGCTGTAGCCGCTAAAGGCGGCCCACAGGAGCAGCAGCAGAAAGGAGGCGTGGACGCGGGTGGCGATGCCGAAGAGACGGCCGATGTTCCAGGACCAGGACATTGCGGGGTCTAGCGTGAACACGGTTCGTCCCGGGTCAAGGGCTGGCCTGTGCACGGGCTCGTGGAGGTCGCAGGGCGGGCGTCACGGGGCGGGCGCGGGGAAACGGCCGTGGAATACGAAGCTGGCCCGGGGGTTTCGACCGCTCGGGACCTCGCGGGCGCGCAGGGGCTGGGGGATGGCGTCGGGCTCGCCGCGGTGGCCGACGGCGACGGCGGCGATGGCCTCGTGGGTCTCGGGGTCGACGCCGAGCTCGGTGTACGCGCGGGCGAGGTCGAAGCCGGCCATCGCGTGAGCGTGGAGGCCGAGGCGCCCGGCTTGCAGGGCGAGGGACATCCACGCGGCGCCGACATCGAAGGCGGCGGTGCGGTTGGGCTTGTTGTTGTGGGTGAAGTGCCGGCGGGCGAACAGGATCAGCAGCAGCGGCGCGCGGGCGGCCCAGACCTGGTTGGAGAGGATCAGGATGTCGGTGATGCGCGCGTGCTCGGGCTCACCGGCGGCGCCGTACACGACGCGCCACGGCTGCTCGTTGAAGCACGAGGGGGCCCAGCGCATGGCCTCGAACAGGCTGGCGGTCTGCTCCGGGGTCAGAGGGTCGGGACGAAAGGCGCGCGGGGACCAGCGCGCGACGAACTCGGGGGCGACCTCGGCCTCAGGGACGCGGGTTGTCGGGGTCATGGGTCCGCGAGCATAACAGGCTGGCAGGTGACACCTGCATCGCATGAGCAGGTCCAGCGCGACGCTGCGGCTGCGGGCGCGACCGGCGGCGGTGCCGTCGTCATGAAAAACTTCGTCGGGGTTGGCGAGCCGCACATCATACTTCGCGGGCGGGTGGTGCATGACCTCGACGAGGTAGCGGTGCACGGCAGGGGCATCGGCCGGTGAAGTACCGATGGGGCCGGATCGATCGGCGCGGTGATGGCGCCGTCGTTTCCTTGGTAGCCGTTTTGGGGGCAGTGAGGGTCAGGGATGAGGAGCCAACCGAGCGAAGGCCCAAGAAAGACTGACAACTCATGTCGATCGACGGTTACCGATTTCTGCGCAAGTCGAAACAGAAATTCCTCTGATTTGATGATGCAGGACGTTATGAAATCTTCCAAAGCCCCGTCGCTGCGATTGTCAGGCATTATCCATAAGCCCAAGTCGGCGAGTCCGTCGGGGTGCTTGAAAAGCAGCCCCTGATGTTGCGGGGGACTTTTGGCAAGCGTGAACCCATAGAGGGCAACACTCTTTCCTACCCGGAATAGCACCCCTTCGGTCATCGGAAGCCTCCAAGTATTCCATTAGGTGGGGCTGGGAATTGCCGGGAGCATGAGGTTGACAAGTCGCGGTGCGGCACGGAGGCTATAAACTGAAGATAATGAGAGTTGTCCGTTCGGAAAG
>JAYUXQ010000332.1:0-11993 GCA_043752905.1 Nannocystis sp.
TACCCGAGCGTGTGCACCGCCTTGCCGTCGTCGCACCACCAGCCGGGCGACAGGCTGCCGCGGGCCTTGTCGAGCGACAGCGCGGGGGCCTTGCCGCGCAGCTTGCCGAGCCACGTGTTGAAGGCGGCGACCGTCAGCACCGCGGGCCCGGGGAAGCGCAGCGCCATCGCCTTGCGACCGAGCGCCGCCGCGGCGACGCGACCGAAGCTGGTCACCGTGTGCTGGCCGCCGTCCGTGAAGTAGTAGATGCCGCGCCCGGCCGGCTCGTCGGGGTGCTCGGGCACGTGGTCGTGCGGGGCGCCGTGGCCCGCGAGCACGTGCTCGCCGTGGGGGTCCTGCGTCGCGGAGGGCAGGGGAACCCCGCGCTCGCCGGCCAACGCGATGCCGCCGACGAGGTCGAGCGCGTGGATCGCCGACAGCCACGCCGGCCGTCCGAGCCCCGGCTGGGCGATGATCCCCGCGTTGGCCGACTTGATCATCTGCAGCACGTCGGTGTCGCGCGGCCCGTAGACCAGCGGCGGCCGCACGATGACCGCCTCGATCAGCCCGCTGCGCGCCGCCTCCCACGCGATCCTCTCGCCACCGAGTTTGCTGTCGCCGTAGATCGTGAAGCCGGTGCGGTGCGCGTGGTGTTCGCGGCGCGCCACGTCGGCGTGCGAGGGCCCGGCGGCCATGAGCGAGGACACATAGACGACGCGTCGCACCCCGGCCCGCTGCGCCGCCGCGAACACGTTGGCGGTGCCGGCCGCGTTGGCGCGGTCGAACTCGACGCGGTTGAAGGCCGCTGTCAGACCCGCCACGTGATAGACGATCTCCACGCCCGCCATCGCCGCCGCCATCGCGTCGACGTCGTCGAGCGCCGCGTGCACTCGCTGCGCGCCGCAGGCCTCGAGGTGCGTCAGCTTCGAGCTGCCGCGCACCATGGCCCTCACCTCCTGTCCGCGCTCGTGCAACGCCTCGACGAGGTGACTGCCGATGAAGCCGCTGGCGCCGGTGACGAGGACTCGAGTGCTCACGCGGCCCCGAGATAGCCGCAGCGAAGGGGCCGCGCAAGGGCCCGTGGTGCGCAGCGAAATGCACGGTGGAAGCCACGCACTTTCACGAATTGAACGCGCGTGTAAATAGCGGTGACTCGCTGAATTTCCGTGACACACACGCTACTTTCACTGTAACTACCCCTCATTCACCCCTGGGAACGCGCATGGGCCGCGAAGCCGAATCTAGCCTCGCAGACTTCTATTTCTCGGACAGCGACGATCCGCTGATCCCCCCGGAGAGCTTCACCCGCTGGGCCGAGGAGGGCGCGTGGGCGATGGCGATGTACGAGCCCCAGATGCTCGGCGGCGTCGCTCCCCGGATGGACATCATGCGGGCTGGCATCACCAGCCGCGTCGTCAATCTGAGCTCTTACAACTACCTCGGCCTGGCGATGCACCCCGAGGTCATCGAGGCCGCGACGAAGGCCCTGCGCGACTACGGATCCGGCGCCTGCGGCTCACCGCTGCTGTCCGGCATGAGCGACCTGCACAAGGAGCTCGAGCACAAGCTCGCCGCGTTCACCGGCCGCGAGGACTGTATTATCTTCAACAGCGGATTCGCCGGCGGCATGGGCACGCTGACGGGCCTGCTGCGCAAGGGCGACGTCGCGATCCTCGACAGCAAGAGCCACCTGTGCTCGGTCGACGGCGCCAAGCTCTCGCGCGCCCGCCTGATGTTCTTCGAGCACAACGACCCGAACTCGCTGCGCGAGGTGCTCGAGCAGACCAGGGGCCAGCGGCGCCTGATCGTGCTCGAGGGCGTGTACTCGATGGACGGCGACACCGCCGACCTCCCCGCGCTGTTGCCGGTCGCCGAGGAGCACGGCGTCGGCGTCCTCATCGACGAGGCGCACTCGATCCTCGTCTACGGCGCGCATGGCCGCGGCGTCATCGAGCACTTCGGCGCCGAGTCCAGAGTCGCCCTCCAGTTCGCCACCTTCTCCAAGGCCTTCGCCGGCGCCGGCAGCTTCACCGTCGGCCCGAAGAAGCTGCTGCAGTACATCCGCTACTACATCAACCCGTACGGCTTTAGCTGCGCGCTGCCGCCGTCGGTCATCGCTGGCGTCAGCAAGGCGCTGGACATCGCCACCCGCGACAACAGCCTGCGTGAGAAGTTGTGGGAGAACACCCGCTACTTCCGCGAGCAGGCGCTCGGCATGGGCCTCAACCTCGGCCACTCGACCAGCCAGGTCGTCCCGATCATCATCGGCTCGGACCGCCGCCGCCTCTACGAGCTGGCGCGTGACATGCACGTCAAGGGCCTGTTCCTGGCCCCCGTCGACTACCCCTCGGTGCCGGAGGACGGCCTGCGCTTTCGCGTCGCGATCACGGCGGCGCATTCGCGTGAGGACCTCGACCTCGCCCTCCAGATCCTCGAGGACACCGTGGTTCGTACTGCGGAGCAGGCATGACCCTCGTCTTCATGTTCCCCGGGCAGAGCTCCCGGTACCCCGGCATGCTGGACAAACTCCGGCGACTGCACACCCGCGCGGACGAGGTCCTCGCGATCGCCTCGGACACGCTCGGCCGCGACCTGCGGAGCCACTACAGCGAGGACAACGGCGCCGCCTTCGACCGCAACGTCGACGTGCAGATCGGTGTATTCGTCGCCAACCACATGATGCTCTCGATCCTCCAGACCGAGGGCATCGACGCCGAGCTGTCGCTGGGCCTCAGCCTCGGCGAATACAACCATCTCACGCACATCGGCGCGATTGACTTCGTCGACGCGCTGCGCGTCGTCAAGGCCCGCGGCGAGGCCTACGACGCCGGCCCCCGCGGCTGGATGGCCTCGGTGCAGCCGCTCGACCTCGACACCCTCGAGGAGGTCGTCGAGGCCGTCCGCGCCCGCGGCCTCGGCGTGCTCGAGATCGTCAACCTCAACTCCCCGCGCCAGCACGTGCTGTCCGGCGACCAGGCGGCGATCGAGGCCGCGGTGGCGATCCTCGAGGACGACCACTACGTCGTCCCGACGATCATCGAGCGCCAGGTGCCGATGCACTCGTCGCGGTTCGCCCCGGTCGGCGAGGCCCTGCTGCCGCACCTGCGTCGCGCCCGCTTCCGGGCCGCGCGCCGGCCCTACCTCCCGAATCGCCTCGGCTCACCTGTCCCTTCGGCCAGCCACGACGAGTACGTGACGATGCTCGCCGACCACGTGCACACCCCCGTGCTGTGGCGGCGGTCGATCGACCACATCGTCTCCGCCCACCCGGACGCCGTGCTCGTCGAGGTCGGCCCGCGCCAGGTCCTGTTCAATCTGCTCGACCGCAAGTGGGTCAAGAGCCCGCGCTACTGCACCGACAGCCGCGAGGACGCGCCCGCCCACCTGGCCGGCGTGATCGCGGCCCTGCGCGCGCATCGCCCCCTGACCGCGCCCATGCCCGAGTCCATCTCTATCAGCTCGATCAGCTCGATCAGCTCGATCAGCTCGACCAGCTCGACCAGCTCGCTTGAGGTCCGCGAATGGCCGTCGGCGTGACAGGGCAGGGTGGCAGCGTCCCGCGACCGGGGACCATCGAGGCGCTCGCCGGCAGCTTCGATCCGTCTCGCGACCTCGAGGCGCTGGTCAAGAGCTACCGCCGTCGCCCGGTGTTCACGCCCGGCGAGGGCACCACCGAGGTCCACTTCGGTCGCGCGGAGATCGAGCGCATGCTCCCGCACCGCGACCCCTTCTTGCTGGTCGACAGCGTCCACCAGGTCGACCTCGGTCAGGGTGCGATCGCCGGCCGCCGCATGATCGACCCGCAGGACCCTGTGTTCCGCGGCCACTTCCCCGGTGACCCGGTGTACCCCGGCGTGTTGCTCGTCGAGGCGATCGGGCAGCTCGGCATTTGCCTTCAGCATCTGGCCGCCCGAAGTGCCACGACCGTCGGCGAGGACGACCGTCCGCGGGCGCTGCGGCTGCTCAAGGTTCACCACGCCCTGTTTCAGGGGGCCGTTCGTCCGGGCGAGTGGGTCACGCTGCTCGCCCGCTCGCTCGACCAGAGCGACTACGTATCGACTTGTGTCGGCCAGGTGATCCACGGCGACGAGGTGAAGGCCCTCGCCGTGTTCGAGGTCTACCTCCTGGACTGACCGGAGAGCATTGCCATGAACAACGAACGACGCGTCGTCATCACCGGGCTCGGCATCAATACGCCGATCGGGGACGATCTCGAGACCTTTTATCAGAACCTCCTCGCCGGCAAGTCGGCGATCACCCGCTGGAAGTGGATGAAGAACGAGAACGTCTACTCCAAGGTCGGCGGCGACCTCTCGGAGTACGACGTCAAGGCCAAGCTCGGCCGCCTGCGCGACAAGCTCCCCGCCGACATGCACAAGCGGGCCCGCGTGCTGTGCAACAAGGCGCCGTTCTCGACCTCGCTGTCGGTGCTGTGCGCCGCCGATGCCTGGCTCGACGCCGGCCTGCCCGAGGGCGGCGACCCGACCCGCAGGGCGGTGCTCGTCGGCGGTCACAACCTCAACGAGCGCTACTTCGCCAGCAACTACGAGACCTTTCTGCACGAGGAGCCCGACTACATCGACTCGATGGCGGCGCTCCACATGCTCGACACCGACCACGCCGGCTCGGTGTGCGAGATGCTCGGCTGGCAGGGCTCCGCCTACACCCTCGGCGGCGCGTGTGCCAGCGCCAACGTGGCGCTGCGCAGCGGCATCGACGAGATCCGCCATCACGACCACGACATCGCGATGGTCGTCGGCCCGGTGCTCGACTTCTCGCAGATGGGTGTGCACGCGATGGCGCTGCTCGGCGCGATCACCTACGAGAGCTTCAACGACGACCCGGCCCGCGCGAGCCGCCCCTACGACAGCAAGCGCGAGGGCTTCGTGCCCTCGCACGGGGCCGGCGTGCTCGTGCTCGAGGAGCTGGGCCACGCGCTCAAGCGCGGCGCGAGGATCTACGCCGAGGTGCTCGGCTGCACCTCGACCTCGGACGGCAGCCACCTCCCGTCGCCCTCCACGGACGGCCAGGCCCGCACGATCGAGCGCCTGCTCCGCCGCGCCGGCGTGCGCCCCGACGAGATCGACTACGTCAGCGCCCACGCGACCTCGACCCCGCTCGGCGACCTCTCCGAGGTCAACGCGATCAAGCGGGTGTTCGGCGACCACGCCAGGCGCCTCAAGATCAACGCGCCCAAGTCGATGCTCGGCCACACCTGCTGGTCCGCGCCCGCCGTCGAGACCGTCGCCGCGATGTTGCAGATGCAGGGCAAAAAGCTGCACCCCTCGATCAACATCGACGAGATGGACCCCGAGGTCGGCCTCGATGTCTGCGCCAACGAGCCGGTCGACCACGAGATCCAGCTGATGGTGAAGAACTCGTTCGGCTTCGGCGGCCTCAACTGCTGCGCGCTCTACCGCCGCTTCGACGCGAGCAAGCTATGACCGGCGCCCCGAACTACTTCGTCACCGGCGGCGCGCGGGGCATCGGCGCCGGCATCGTCCTCCAGGCGATCCGCGAGGGCCACGACGTCGCCTTCGCCTACAAGGGCAACGCTGCCGCCGCCGCCGCCGTCGAGAAGCAGGCCCAGGAGCTGCGGCCCGGGAGCAAGTGCCGCGGCTTCGTGATGGACGTCAGCGACCCCGCCCAGGTCACCGCCGTCGGCGACGAGATCCTCGACGACTTCGAGAGCGTCGGCGTCGTCGTCAACTGCGCCGGCATCAACCGCGCCAACCTCGTCGTCTCGATGTCGGACGACGAGTGGCACTCGGTGCTCGCCACCAACCTCCACGGGCCGTTCTACGTGATCCGCCAGTTCCTCTCGAGCATGCTCGCGGGTCGCTTCGGTCGCATCATCAACGTCTCGTCGATCCAGCACAGCGGCGCGGCCGGTCAGGCCAACTACGCCGCCAGCAAGGCCGGCCTGCACGGCCTCACCGCCTCGCTCGCCAAGGAGTACGGGCGCAAGGGCATCACCGCCAACGTCGTCGTGCCCGGCTTCTTCGACACCGACATGACCCGCGAGACCATGCCGCCCCAGGCGAAAGAATATTGGGCGCAGTATTGTCCGATGCCGAAGGGCCGCATGGGTCGCATCGACGAGCTCGCCACCGTGGTCACCTTCCTCGCCGGCCCGGGCGGCAGCTACATCAACGGCCAGGTCATCCCCGTGACCGGCGGCCTCGACTGGACCTACTGACGACCATGGCCGCGATGACCAGACCGGAGCGCGTCGGCATCGAGCGGATCGCCGCGTACCCGTGCACGCTCTCGCTCGACATGCGCGAGCTGGCCGAGGCCCGTGACCACGACCCGCGGCACCCCATCGAGGAGCTGTGGGTCACCTCGCGCTCGATCAACCCGCCGTGGGAGGACCCGGTGACGATGGCCGTCAACGCGGCCCTGCGCGTCGTCACCCCGCAGGACCGTGAGGACATCGAGCTCGTCATCGTCGGCACCGAATCCTCGCCCGACTACGGCAAGCCGATGTCGACGTACGTGCAACGCTGGTGTCAGATCCAGCCCAACTGCCGCAACTTCGAGGCCAAGCACGCCTGCTACGGCGGCACCTCGGGCCTGATGATGGCCGCCCACTGGGTGGCCTCGGGCGCGTCGCCGGGCAAGAAGGCCCTCGTGGTCACCAGCGATCAGAGCCGCACGCACCTCGGGCAACCGTGGGAGTACGTGCTCGGCGCGGCCTCGACGGCGATGATCGTCAGCGCACAACCCGACGTGCTGGAGATCGAGCTCGACAAGACCGGCTACTGGACCAGCGAGATCTTCGACACCTATCGCCCGACCTCGCAAAAGGAAGTCGGCCACGCCGACATCAGCCTGTATGGCTACCTCGAGGCGCTCGAGGGCGCGTACGACCACTTCTTGCGCAAAGTCGGCCCGATCGACTACGACACTTTCTTCAAGAAGCACGTCTATCACGTGCCCTTCGGCGGCATGACCTTCCGGGCCCACCGCGCCCTGCTGCGCCGCTGGACCGCCCACACCGGCGGCGCCGACCTCGGCGTCAAGGCGGCCCGCGAACACTTCGAGCGCAAGTCGAAGCCCGCCCTCAAGTACAACGCGCAGTTCGGCGGCACGTACACCTCCGCGACCTTCATCGCGCTGATGGGCCTGATCGACAGCTTCGACGACCTCGACCCCGGCGACCGGGTCTCGATGTTCTCGTACGGCTCCGGCTCCTGCGCCGAATTCTACTCGACGAAGATCGGCCCGCACGCGCGCGCCCGCGTCGCCGAGGCCGCGTTGCAGGCCGGCCTCGACGCCCGCCAGCGCCTGACCGTCCCCGCGTACGAGGCCGTCGAGCGCGCCCGCAGCGAGCAGATCGATCGCAGCGACGTCACCATCGACCACGCCGGCGCGTCATGTGGCCTCGAGGGGCTCTACGATCGCGTCTATGCCGGCAAGGGCCGCCTCGTGCTCGACGGCGTCAGCGAGTACCAGCGCAATTATCGTCTCAGCTAGCGGCTCGGCGAGCGGCGCAAACAGCCCGTCGTGGGCCCGGACCAGGTATCCTCCCCCCGCGCTCCGCGAGCCGCGTCCCGTCCAGATCCAGCAGCGAAGAGGCCCCCATGCACCTGCGGTTTGAAGACCTTGGTTCGCCCGTGTGGCGGGTCTGGCTGATGCCGGACGAGCACGGCGAGGTTGCGATCGGCGGGCCTGGCGTGGCCGACCTCGAGGAGCTGCTGCAGCGCGCCGAGGAAGATCCGCGCTGTCGGGTCATCATCCTCGCCAGCGAGGGTGGGGCGGAGTTCTGTCGCGGGATGGACCTGCGCGGGCTCAGCAGCGGGGACGCGGCCTCGCGGGCCGCGGGGGTCGCTCGCTTCGCGCGCTGCGTCGGCCGGATGCGTGCCCTGCGGGCGGCCGTCGTTTGTCTGGTCGACGGCGCCGTCTCGGGCGGCGGGGTCGGGCTCGTCGCCGCGAGTGACCTGGCGATCGTCGGGCGCGCGGCGAGCTTCGTGTTGACCGAGCTGTATTTCGGGCTCGTGCCCGCCGTCATCTTGCCGGTCCTCGGCGAGCGCATGGGCCCGGCGCGCGCGCGCTGGCTCGCGCTGTCGGGCGTCACGCTCGACGCCGACGCCGCGGTGCGCCTCGGCCTCGCCGACGAGCGCAGCGACGACCTCCCGCGGACCCTGGCCGCCCGCCTCAAGCACCTGCTGCGCCTCAACCCCGAGGCGCTCGGTCGCCTCAAGCGTTTATCGGCCGAGATCGTCGGCCAGCCGCTGGAGGTCGCGCTCGCCGCCGGGGTCGCGCGCACGACGATCGACATCAGCGGCCCCGAGGTGGCCGCCGCGGTCGACAGCTATCTCGCCGGCGAGCTGCCCCCGTGGGCGATCCGCCAGCGCCCGGAGGGCCAGCCATGAACGGACATGTCGCAACGGACAGCCTCGACCTCGGCGTCGACAGCGAGGGTCTGGCGACCCTGCGCATGCGCGACGAGGCCGGCAAGAACGCCTTTAGCCAGCCCTTCGTCGCCGCGCTGGTCGAGACCCTCACCGTGATCGGTCGCCGCGCGGACATCAAGGTCGTGGTGCTGTGCGGCCTGCCGGACGTCTTCAGCGCCGGCGGCGACCGCAGCGTGCTGCTCGGGCTCGCCGAGGGGCGGATCGCTCCGTACGAGCTCCTGCTGACGCGGACCTTGCTCGAGCTCCCGCAACCGAGCCTCGCCGCGATGGCAGGCGCCGCGGTCGGTGGCGGACTGGTGTTCGGGCTCGCCTGCGATCTCGTGTTCATGGCGCGTGAGAGTCGCTACGGCTGCAACTTCATGGACCTCGGGTTCACCCCCGGCATGGGCACCACGCGGCTCCTGCAGGCCGCTGTGGGCCCCTACGTGGCCGCCGAGATGATGTTGAGCGCGCAGTACTTCCGCGGCGCCGACCTCGCGAGCCGCGGCGCCCAGGTCAACGGTGTGTTGCCCCGCGTCGAGGTCGAGGCGCGGGCGCTGGACGTCGCCGGTCGCCTGTGCGAAAAGCCCCGCGCGGCGCTGCTGCTGCTCAAGCGCAGCCTGGGTCTGCCGCGTCGCCTGGCCTTCGAGGAGGCCCGCACCGTCGAGTCGATGATGCACGAGATCTGCTTCGCGGACCCCCAGACCCAGGCCACCATCCGCGAGAACTATTTGAAGCCATGACCGCGAACTTCACCGACTTCACCGACTATCGCGGGAAGGCCGTGCTCATCACCGGCGGCACCCGCGGCATCGGCCTCGCCTGCGGCCTCGCGTTCGCGCGACACGGCGCCCGCGCGATCCTCACGCATCGCTGGGGCAGCGCCGACGAGGGCGAGCTCAGGGCCAAGTTCGCCGAGATCGGCGCGCCCGAGCCGATGATCGTCGAGGCCGATGTCTCGCGCGAGGAGGACACGAAGGCCCTGCTCGAGTGCGTCAAGGCCGAGCACGAGCGCATCGACGTGTTCGTCTCCAACGTCTGCGTGGTGATGCGTGGCGACGGCCCGCTGCAGCACAGCCGCCGCGCGCTCTACAAGTCGCTCGAGTACAGCTCGTGGCCGTTCGTCGGCTACCTGCACGCGATCCATCGCACCTTCGGGACCTACCCGCGCTACGCGGTGGCGATGTCCTCCGACGGCCCCGACACCCACTATCCCGCGTACGACTACGTGGCAGTCGCCAAGGCCGTGCTCGAGACCTTCGTGCGCTACATGGCGACCCACCTCAGGGCGGACGGATGTAAGGTCCACGCGCTGCGCTCGCGCCAGGTGATGACCGAGTCTTTCAAGGACATGTTCGGCCCCGATCAGGTCGAGCTCGGCCGCCGCTTCGCCGAGTTCGCCTGCACCCCGGAGGAGATCGCCGACACCACGCTGGCGCTGTGCAGCGGCATGTTCGACGCGATGTCCGGCCAGGTGGTCACCCTCGATCGCGGGGCGGCCTTCGTCGACAACATCGCCACCCTCGGCCCGAGACTGCTGCGGCCGGAGACCTGAGCCATGTCCACGCTCCTCAAGAACAAGCTCGACGGCAAGGCCGTCATCATCACCGGCGGCACCGATGGCATCGGCCGCGCGTGCGGCCTGCTGTTCGCCCGCCACGGCGCCCACGTGTACCTCACGCACCGCTGGGGCAGCGCCGACGAGGACGCGCTGCGGGCCGAGTTTCGCGCCGTCGGTGGCCGCGAGCCCGTCATCATCGAGGCCGACGCCTCGCTCGACGAGGACACCGACACGCTGATGGCGACGGTCAAGCGGGACCACGACGCCGTCGAGGTGATCATCAGCAACGTGTCCTTCGCCCACGTCAGCAAGTCCCACGAGGACCTCGACAAAAAGAGCTTCCTGCGCAGCCTCGGCTACAGCGCGTGGCCGTTTATCGGCTACTTGCAGAGCGCGCACGCGGCCTTCGGTCGCTACCCGCGCTACGCGATCGGCATGTCCTCGCGCGGCCCGGAGTACTTCCTCCCGGGCTACGACTTCGTCGCCGCCAGCAAGACGGTGATGGAGACCTTCTGCCGCTACCTCACTGCCGATCTGCTCAGTGAGGATATTCGCATCAACGTCGTGCGCGCCAACCCGGTCGAGACGCGCTCGCTAGAGGCCACGTTCGGCCCGGAATTTGCCCCGTTCTGTAAAAAATACTACGGGGAGGGCTTCTTCGTGACAGCCGAAGAAGTCGCAGCCTCCGCGCTGGGGCTGTGCAGCGGACTCATGGACGCGGTCAAGGGACAGGTCCTACTACTGGACAGGGGCTTCGGTTTCGCGGACAACGTCGTCCGCCTGTTCTCGCAACGAGAGCAGCACGGCCTCTCGGTTTTGACCCCCCAAGACCGCCTGGTGAAGGAGAACAAATGATCAGCACACGCGAAGAAGTCCTTGCCGTCGTCAGGCGCCATCTTGCCGACACCGTCGAGGGGATCGAGGGCAAGGAGATCGATCCGTCGAAGTCGATGAAGGAGCTCGGGGCCAACAGCCTCGACATCGTCGAGGTCGTCTCGTGCAGCATGCGCGAGCTCAAGGTCAAGGTGCCCCGCGCCGAGCTCAACAAGCTCACCAACATCGACGAGCTCGTCGACCTCCTGCACCGCAGCGTCCAGGAGAAGGCCAACGCCGCGAGCTGAGCGTCGCGTCGTATTGCGTCGGTCGTATTGCGTCGGGTCGCATCGGGTCGCATCGCATCGCGCCCGGCCGCCTGCGAAGCTCGCTACGCACCGTGAAGCGCCGGTGCATCCTGCGTGAAACGGGATGCACACGGCGGGCTCTCGCGGCGTGGTGTCGTGGTCCTGGCCGTATTTGACAAGCAAGATCTTCG
This sequence comes from Nannocystis sp., assembly GCA_043752905.1. Taxonomy (GTDB): domain Bacteria; phylum Myxococcota_A; class Polyangia; order Nannocystales; family Nannocystaceae; genus Nannocystis. Next base: position 11,252 of record JAYUXQ010000332.1, read on the forward strand.
AGCTTAATGACTCCTGGCTTGGAACCCGTGTCGACAGCGAACACCGCGGTCCTGTTGGCCGCTGGCGAGGGCACGCGCCTGCACCCGTACACGCTCGATCGGCCCAAGTGCCTCGTCGAGGTCGCCGGGCGCCCGCTGCTGGACCGCGCTCTCGCGGCGCTGGAGGCGGCCGGCTTCGACGAGGTCGTCATCGTCACCGGCTATCGCGAGGACGTGCTGCAAGGCTTTCTGGCTGGCCGTGCGGTCCCGCAGCGCCTGCGGGTCACCTGCGTGCGCAACCCCGAGTACGCGCGGACCAACAACGCGTACTCGCTGTGGAGCGCGCGCGAGGCGGTGCCCGGCGGCTTCGTGCTGCTCGACGGGGACCTGCTGTTCGAGCCCGCGGTGCTGACGGCGCTGCTCGCCACGGCGGGTGAGGCGGCCCTCGCGGTCGAGCGCCGCGCCGACCTCGGTGACGAGGAGATGAAGGTCCTCGTCGGACCCGACGTCTCGGTGGCCGCCGTGAACAAGACGATGGACCCAGCCTCGGCGATCGGCGAGTCGATCGGGGTCGCCCGCTTCTCGGCGACGGCCGCTCGCGCCCTGTGGGACCGCCTCGGCGCGCAGATCGAGCAGGGCCAGCGCAATGTCTATTATGAGCTCGCCTTCGAGGCGCTGATCGCCGACGGCTGGCGCTTCGAGATCGGCGACGTCACCGGCCTCTGCTGCATGGAGATCGATACGCCGCAGGACCTGGAGGCCG
>JAYUXQ010000333.1:0-4940 GCA_043752905.1 Nannocystis sp.
TGCCGCTGCCCCCGGGCGCCCCAAACTTCCAGGTCGGCATCGCTTATTACCCCGGCTGCGGCCTCGAGAGCGTCATCCACATGGGCTCCGACCCCGACGCCGACGACCCGATGGACATGTACTTCCCGGACGCCGACCTCCACGTCGAGCACGGCAGCAAGGATGACCTCATCAACGACTGCAGCGTCGAGTTCGGCAAGGGCCGCCGCCAGCTCCAGTCGGCCACCGTCGCCCGCGTCGACGGGCTGCCCGACCCCTATCACATCCGCGTCCACCACGACGCCCGCCACGGCTTCGACAACGCCGGCAGCGAAGGCACGGACGAGGGCAGCGGCAGCAACCGCCCGGCCGACATCCACGCGCGCGACACCGCCCTCACGGCCACGCTCGAGCACCTCTCGGACTACCTCGGCGGCGCGCGCCGCTGACCTGCTCCGTGCTCCGTTCGCATCCGTTCGCATCGTTTCGCATCGTTTCGCATCCGTTCGCATCCGTTCGCATCCTTTCGCATTGCCGGAACTTCCGCGACGCCCCGCTGTCTCGCTCACCCACGGAGCCAGACATGCATCGACGCAAGTTCCTCGCAACGGTCGCTCTCGGCGCGGGCGCGACGGCCCTCCCTGTATGGTTGTCTCGCGCGTTTCGCCTCGACGAGCGCGACTGCGAGGTCGACCTCGGCGACCTCCCGGTCCAGATCTCGGACCCCGACCGCTGCCTCCCCGGCGGTGAACACGGCCCGCAAAAGCCCTGGCTCGTGTTCGTCATCCCCTCGGACGACCGGACCCAGTGGCAGCGCGGCCAGGCCTTCGGCGAGCTGCTCAACCACGGCAGCGACGCCCAGCTCGCACCGCTCGCCTGCTTCGAGGTCCTGTGCCGCTCGACCGGACAGCGCTTCGAGGAGCCGCTGATGCTCCTGCTCGACCCGACCAGCCACGCCCGGACGCCGCTCGACGCTCCCCTGCCCGCCGACCCCGACGACCCCTACCCGCCCTCCACGCTCGACGAGGAGGCCCGCATCGACGCCCGCATCGCCGTGCTCGCCCGCCTGATCTCCGACGCGGCCGACGGCCCGATGCTGGTCACACAGGCCTGCCGCGAGCGCGCCGGCCTCGCGCCGGACGACCTGCGCCGCCTCGACGAGCTGCCCGCCAGCATCGGCGAGCTCCAGCCCTCCGACGTCGACCGCGCCCCCGCGACCACCCTCCTCGCCACCCGTACCGCCGACCCCGAGGTCCGCGAGCACCTCACCGCCCTGCTCGCCGCGGCCGTGCGCGCCCGCCTGTGCGACCGCCCGATCGACGGCGCACCGTGGGCCCGCGCGACCGGCTGCGGCGTCGAGGTCGAGGGCGACGACCGCCCCTCCGGCATCATGTGCGGCATGGGCCACACCCCCGAGCGCAGCCGTCGCTTCCTCAAGTTCTACGTCCGCGAAGATTGACCGATGCCCGCGCCCCTCGTCGGCCTCGCGTTACACCCGGAGGTCCATTACCTCGAGCGTGTCATGCCGCTGCTCGAGCGCGACGTCGAAGTCCTCGAGGTCGGCCCCGAGACCACCTGGGCCCTCGACGACGGCGGTGCGTTGCTCCCCAACGACTATCACCGCCGCTTCCTGGCGATCGGCGAGCGCCTCGGCCTGCCCTTCATCGCCCACGGCGTCGGCCTGTCCCCGGGATCCGTCGCCGACGCCCCGCGACGCGCCCGCTGGCTCGCCCGCATGGCCGGGGACCAGCGAGCTTTCAACTATCGCTGGTACACCGACCACCTCGGCGCCACCGTCCTCGACGGCCTCGAGATGACCCTCCCGCTCGGCCTGCCGATGACCGCCCAGGTCGCCGCGATCGTACGCGCGCGCCTGTGCGAGATGCAGCGCGTCGTCCCCCGCGTCGGCCTCGAGAACAGCGCGATCTACTTCGTCCTCGGCGACCCGCTCGCCGAGCCCGGCTTCATCGACGCCATCCTCGGCGACGAGCACCACCTCCTGCTCGACCTCCACAACCTCCACACGATGGCCCAAAACTGCGGCTTCGATCCGCAGGCGTACCTGGACCGCCTCGATCTCTCGCGCGTGATCGAGATCCACCTGTCCGGTGGCAGCGACAGCGATCCACAATGGTTGCCCTCGCGTCGCACCCTGCGCGTCGACAGCCACGACGACCACGTCCCCGAGCCGGTGTGGGACCTGTTCACGCAGGTGCTCCCGCGCTGCCCCCGGCTCGGCGCCGTGATCGTCGAGCGCATGGAGGACACCCTCGGGCCCGGCGACGAGCTCGCGCTCGCCGAGGAACTGCGGCGCGCCCGCGCCATGGTCCACCGACTTCACCGATCCGCTGGCATCCCCGCCCCGACCTCGTGCCCCGCGCCGACCCTCGATCCACAGATCCTCGCGACCCAGGTCGAGCACGAGCGGGCCCTCGCCGTCGTGCTGCGCGCCCCCGACCCGGTCGCCGCCCTCGCGCGCGCCCCCGTCGAATTACAGCGCACGCTCGCGACCATCGACCCCGACGGCCTGCGCCTCGCCGCCCTGTTCATCACCCGCCTGCGCTTCGAGCGGGTCCAGCACGGCGACCTCGCCGCCGGGCATCACTTCGACGACGACCCCGCCGGCTTCGCCGCGGAGTTTCGCCGCTACCTCGCCGAGGTCCCGCCGACCGCAGCCTTTCCGCAGCACGAGGGCGCCCTGTACCGCCGCTGGCGCGCCGCCCGGTAGCGACACCTGTCCCCCAGGACAGCTCACTCGCCCTCGGCCGGGTGCCCCGCCAGCCACACGTCGACCTGCTTCAAAAGCGCCACGGAGTTGATGCCCGCCTCGACGAAGTGACCGCGCGCCTCGGAGATCAACCCGCGCGCGCGCGCCTCGTCGGCGACCCACAGCGCCCGCGCCAGGTTCCACTTCACCTCGCCGAGGTCCTGCGGGTCGGGGGTGACGTCTTTCCACAGCTTCAACGTCAGCTCCAGCGGCGCGACCGCGGCGCCCAGTTTGCCCTCGGCGATGTCGACCCTGGCGAGCCCCAACAGTGCCATCGCCCGGTCGGGGTGGTCGGCGCCGAGCACCTTGCTGCGCAGATCGTCGGCGTGCTGATAGTCCGCCCGCGCGCGCACCAGGTCACCCTGGTCCAGCGCGACGTCACCGCTGAATGTATACACACCGCCGAGCGCGGGATGATCCGGGCCGAGCTTCGCCTCGATCAGCTTCCGTGACGCGTCGAGCTCGACCCGCGCCTCCGCCAGCTTGCCCGCGAGCCGCAAGATGCCGCCGATGTTCTGTTGCACGACGCCGACGTTGGGATGATCGGCCCCCGCGGTGCGCTCGAGGATCGTCTTGGCCCGACGCAGCGCGACCACGGCGTCAAGCCGCCGGCCCTGACGCTCGTGGCTCAGCGCGAGGTTGTTGAGCGGGTTGACGACGTCCGGGTGCAGCGGCCCGCCGGCGGCCTCGGCAAGCTCGACCGCGCGGACGAACAGCGTCTCCGCCTCGACGTAACGACCGGTACGCAGATACACGCTCCCCAGCGAATTGGTCGTCCCACCCAGGCGCGGGCTGTCGGGCCCATACTCGGCCTCACGCAGCTCCAGGTCGCGCAGCAGCACCGCCTCGGCCTGCGCGTAGCGACCCGCGCCGATGTCGATCATCGCCTGGATCGCCAGCACCCGCACCTCGTCGCGCGGCTTGCCGCCGCCGCGCAGCACGACGCCACGCGCCAGCTCGAGCCACGCCTCGGCCTCCTTGTGGCGTCCGACGCGGTAGCCGATCACGTCGGCCAGCTCGACGAAGCCGGTCAACAGGCGCCTGTCGTCGCGGCTGGCGAGCGCCGCCGACACGGCGGCCGCCAGCGCGGGGATCGCAGCCTCGTAGTCGCCCGCGCCTTTGCGGGCCGTACCGAGCGCCAGCCTGGCCTCGGCGGTCAACGGCAGGTAACCGAGCGCCTCGGCCGCCTCGACCGCGCCGCCCGCACCTGCCCCGGTTCGTTCGGTGTAGCTGAAGCGCGAACAGCCGCTCGCGTCGCCGCGCGGCCTCGCATGATGGTCGGCGCGTCTCTCATCTTCTCCAGCGCCGCAGCGACCTCGGGCATCGTCGCTGCATGGGCCTCGGCTTGGACTTGCGCGTCGCGCAAGCGCTGTAGCCCTGTGGACAGTATCTCGGTGCGCCGCCCGACCTTCACGGTGGAGTGCCAGCCGTCTTCGCGCTGCTCCACACGGAAGCTCGCGCCCAGCTTGGCCGCGGACACGCCTTTCTTGGGGCGTTTCCACGGTAGTGTGACCGGCGAGACGTTCGCGTCGTCCGTGTCGCCCTGGTCATCGTCCTCGTGGTCCTCGCTGCGATGCGATGGCTCGCTTTCTTCTTCGGGTTCAGGACCCCGCGCAACGATCTTGCCGTCGAGTTCGGCGATCTGGCCCGGCCGCAGCCGCGGCTCCTGTACCTTTCGCAGCTGTTCCATCTCTTGGTAGCTTAGATCATCCCAGGAGACCAAGACATCGCGGGGCGGTCGCCCCATCTTCTGCGCCATGTCCCTCGGCAAGATCTGGCAAAGTCTATAGGTGTATCTTTCCACGCCCCCTCCTTCACACTCGACGGAGCAATATACCGCCTAACGCCACGCCGTCTACCAAGATCTCGCGCGCTGTGGTGGACGCGCACGCAGACATCTTGCATGTCTCGGCGCGAGTCGCTCACATGCACACTTATTCGATAAGGGAAATAGTAGATTGCGATCTGAAGCCCGCTACATGCGCCTGGCTTGCATTTTAGACCCGGCAAGATGTCAGCAACTTCCCTTATTGTATCACCGCCGCGCCATCGATATCTCGTCAGACGGCGGCGGGGTGTCTGGACACGTGAAGCCGCCGCCAGACATGTCTGGCGGCGGCTTTGGGATGTCGCCGGACATCTTGAAGATGTCCGGCGGGGACATCTTAAGAAGCGTGCGGCAGATGTCCCGGGG
>JAYUXQ010000334.1:0-1923 GCA_043752905.1 Nannocystis sp.
CAGTCCTCCTCGCAAGCGACATCGGCCGGCGGGTCGCCCGGCCCGGCTGCGGGGTCACACAGCTCGTGGTCGGCCTGCACCTCCCCGTCGCCGCAGAACGCTCCGCGTTGACAGGACACCGGGTCGCACTCGCCGTAACCAGCGCCGTTGTCCACGCCCATGTCGCAGCCCTCGACGCCGACCTGCACGTGACCATCACCGCACCGCGCCTCCGTACAGTCGAGCAAGCACGCGCCGCCCTCGTCGTTGGCCACTCCGAGGTCACACGCCTCGTCCGCGTCGACGACCCCGTCACCACACACGCCGCCACCGGTGCTCGTCGGTGTCCCGGTCTCGCCGCTGCTGTCGTGCTCGCCGGTGCTCGCGGAGCCGGTACCCGTATCCGGTGCACCGGTCGACTCGCCGCTGCCGGCGCTGGTCTCGGCGAAGGGGTAGCCCGACGGCACGAGGCAGCCCACACACAGCAGGGCGATCGCGCCAGAGGTCGCACGGAGCAGCATGACGACGACCGTAAATGTCCTGGTCCTCGCATGCAAGCTGGGTTGACCTCGAGCAGCGCGCCGCGGACCACGCCAACCTCGTCGCCTCGGGCGAATCCATGGGTCGGCGGAGAAACACGCATCAGCCCGACGAGCACGCGACTTTGCCAGCCGGGTCGGATGACCTTCATGCGGCCTCACCTGCGGGCGCGTCGAGGCTGTGGCCGAGCACGCCGGCGTTGACGGCCGGCGTCACGAAGCTGGGTCCGAGCCCCCAGGCCAGTGGCGAGCGGATGAAGGGCGACGAGCACAGGATGTTCGGGATCTCGCCGCCAGCGGCCCCGCGGTCGACGATGCTCTTCTCGAGCACCATCGACGTGTACTGCGACAACGCGCTCTCGAGCGCATTGCCGTTGAGAATGACTTCCACCTGGTACATGCGAGCGTGCTCTCGCAGCGCGCGGATCTTCGACGCGGCCGGCAAATAGCACTCCGGCGAGATCGCGTTCTCCGACACCGCGTGGACGCCGTGGCCGGGCGCGTTGAACACGATCGAATGGTTGCCGAGCGTGTGCCCCGGCGTCCACACCAGCGCGAGCCCCTTGCCGAGCCAGGCCGACCCCTCGAGCACCACGATCTTCTCCTCCGGCACCCCGTCGAGCGCCCCGGAGATCCACCACGGCGCCTGCAACGGGTGGATGTTTTGCAACGTCTCCAGTTCGCGACGGTTCACCAGCAGCTTCGCGTTCGGATAGAGCGGCGGCTTGCCACCCTCGCCGACGAGCCCGCGTCGCAGGTCCTGCACGTGCAGATGATCGAAGGTGACGTAATCGACGCGCGCCGGGTCGACCCCGAGCTGACTTTTCAACAGCTTCGCTGGCCCGTCCGCGTATTTGAGCAGGTCACGCGGCACGAACGGCGCGAGCTCCCTTCGCACCTGCTCGAAGAAACCTGACCTTGCGGACAGGTCGGCCTCGGTGGGGTTGACCAGCAACGTGCGCCCGTGGCCCGAGAAGTCCTCGAACTCGATCAGGTTGAAGCGGTTGCGCAGCAACAGGTACTTTGCGCGGGTCGGCGCGGCCTGCCAGAAGCCGAACGCGACCGGGTACGGGAACGGCAGCAGGTCGACCGTGCGCACGCCACGAACCGGGCCGTCGGCCTTGAACTGGCGCGCGAAGGACTCCCCGCGGGCCCGCATCTCCGCCAGCCTCGGGCCGGGTCGCGGGTCTCGCCAGCCCTCGTCGAGCATGGGGATCGGCCTGAAGTGGAACCTGACCAGCATGCCGTTATTTTTACACCTCAGCGCGGCGCCGCTGCCAGATTACCGCCGTCGACCGGGACCACCGCGCCGGTCGTGCTCGCCGCCAGCGCCAGGCCGAGGAACGCCTCCGCCACGTCCTGCGCGGTCACCTCGCGACCCAGCAAGTTGGCGCTGAAGTACGCC
>JAYUXQ010000335.1:0-1922 GCA_043752905.1 Nannocystis sp.
CGCAGCTATCGCAAAGTCCGGGCCGACCCTTCTGCAACTCCTAATTGACGTAATAGATGCTGCCCCTGCGACGCTTACCCTGCTGGAGCAGGGCGCCCCTGCGATTTCGAGAAACGAGATCTATTAACACCGTCCAAGGCAGCAACCAGCACACCGAACGTAACAACCTCATCACCCCGCTCTCCCACATACCACATGCCACATACCACATGCCACATGCCACATGCCAATGGCAGGTGAGACAGGTACGCATCGAGGTTGCCGCTGGCGGTCGTCGTCCATACCATCGCGCGGGCGAACGGGCTACGCCCGAGAGTAAGAACCCTGACTGCACGCGCGCGCACTTCGACGGCTGCGGCGAGCACACGCGCCCGGTCGGCCAGCGCCTCGCCGGCGCGACCCCGGAGGGCGTGCACGACATGGGCGGCAACGCGGCCGAGTGGGTCCACGACTGGTACGCCCGCGACATTTATAAGACGATCCGCGACCGCGACCCGATCGGCGGCCAGACCGGCGTCGTCCGCGTCGTCCGCGGCGGCAGTTATTATGACGCCCCCGTCGCCCTGCGCTCGTCGTACCGCTACGGCCTCGTCCCGATGTCGAGCTTTAGCACCGTCGGCTTTCGCTGCGCCCGGTGAACGGCCGGCACATACATATTCCTGCCGGCCGGCCCCGGACCCGCGACAGTCATGTCGCGCCCGGGTGGCCGCGTCATGCTGCGAGCGGGAGATCGTCAATATAGACGCGAGCGCGCAGCTGGCATGATGCTTGCTCTTTCAAAACTCGTGGTTTCCATTCCTCGTAAATTCGTACTTGCATATGTCGGTCTTTTGCTCGGCTGCCCGGTGGAGGACAAACAGAACACAGCAGGTGAGCCGGACACCGACCCCGGCACGGCCGCCAGCGGCGACACCACCGCCGTCACCGACTCCGGGATCGGCGCCACCGAACCTGGCACCAGCACCACCAACCCCGGCACCAGCACCACCGCTCCCGACACCGGCACCACCGCTCCGGGCACCAGCACCACCGCTCCCGACACCGGCACCACCGCTCCGGGCGAGGACACCGGCCCCAGCTCCGACACCGACGAGGACACCGGCCCCAGCAACGAGGATGTGCCACAGGAGTGTATGATCGCCGCGAAGGACCTGAACCTCTTCGTGACCGGCGACTTCGGAGACCTCGACGAGACCTGCGTCGTGCTCGCCAGCGCAATCGTGAACGCGGGCCTCGAGATGACCCTCGATTGCCCGGTGTTCGCGATGGGCAACGGCGGCAAGCCGATCGAGATGCGGGTGGAGAACGTGCCGTTGCCGGCCGCGCCGCAGGTCGGTGAGAGCCTCGACGTCCTGTACCAGGCCCCCAGCTTTGAGGGTTTCATGTTCCAGCCGCGGCCCGAGCTGTTGTTCCTGCGTCGGGACGCCGCCCTGCTGCACGCGGTGATCCACGGCTACTTCTTGGCCGACGAGGACGTCGCGCTCGTCGACACCCACGCGCTGCCCCTGGCTGTCGCGGTCGTCCAGGGCGACTGCGTACACGTGGGGACCGGCGGGGGCGGCAGCGACGGCCTCGAGTGTAATTTCGAGGCCGTCGCGCAGATCAAGCTCACCGGCGACACCGAGCTGCTGCTCTCACCGGGACAGACCGGCGAGCTCACGGCCGGCGGTCACACCTACTTCGCCGACGTCCGCGAAGCCTATCATCGCCTCGAATGCGTCGACCAGGCCGAGAACGTCTATTATACGATGGCGATCGCCCGCAAGTGACCGCGGCGCGCTGAGGTAGTGTTGACGACGGCCAGGATCCGCAGCGCAGCGCAGACGCGGCCTGGCGGCGACAGGTAGTCAACTGAAGATCGTGCGACGGGTTGAGCGGCGGCGAGGCCGAGTCCCCGTCAAGTTTTCGGCGGAATCGGGCGG
>JAYUXQ010000336.1:0-1921 GCA_043752905.1 Nannocystis sp.
ATCCGCCGCCAGGCTGCGATCCGCGTCAGGGCCGGGAGCTCGTCGGCGAGGACGGCGGGGTCGGCCTCGGCCTCGACGGCGAGCACGAAGGCCGAGCAGCGCAGCAGGCGATCGTCGCGCAGCTCGCCGATCCACAGGCCGTCGGCGCGGGGCTCGAGCGGGACGCGGAGGAAGCGGTCGGGGAGGGTGTCGACGACGCGCTGGCGTAGCTCGGCGAGGAGAGGTCCCAGGCAGGCGCGTAAGTTTGCGAAGTCGTAGGAGGTGGGGTCGCCGGGGTCGCCGGGGTCGCCGAAGCTGCGCAGCTCGCCGGCGAGGCGCAGCAGGTGCTGGTAGAGCTGGAGAGGGGTGGTGTCGGAGCTGTCGGCGAGGTGGCGCAGCAGCGGGAGGGCGCCGCTGAGGGCGTGGAAGAACAGGGCGCGCGAGAGGTCGTGCTGGCGGCGGCGGTCGTCGGCGAGGGCGCGGCGGCGGGCGCTGACGAGGGCGCACAGGCTTTGTAAGGTGGCGCGCAGCGGAGCGGCGGCGGCGACGGTGGTGATTGGTGGGATGAAGGCGTCGTCGAGGATGAAGCTGCCGCCGGGGTCACGAACGACCTCGGCGAGCGGGAGGCAGACGAGGTCGTCGCGGGGCTCGTCGCCGAGGCGCAGCGCGAGGTTGGGTTCGCTCTGCTCGAGCGGGCGGGCGCTGCGGGTGAGGCTGAGGTCGAAGTGATCGCGGGTGACGGTGCGATAGCGGTGCTGGGCGGTGGGCTCGGCGGCGCTGTTGACGACGCCAGGGCGCAGCACGGGGATGGTGAGCCAGACGGGGACGCGATCGCTGCGGGCGGCGAAGTGCGGGGCGATCGGGCGGGTCGGCGGGCGCTGCGGGCTGCGGTCGTCGAGGTCGATGCAGGTGCCGTCAGGGAGGACGGCGCGCAGGTGTGTCAGCGCGAGCTGGCCGGATTGCAGGGCCGCGGGGTCGAAGCGCAGGGAGGCGATGCCCCACGGGTGCGGGAGGGCGGCCGCGAGGCGGGCGAAGAGGTTTTGCTCGTGATAGAGGTCCTGCTGCTGCATATGCTGCGGACATAGCAGGGTGCCCTCGGTCCACAGGGGGCGGTTCATGGCGACCTCGTGGGGAGCGGGCTGTCCGGAGGGACAGGTGATTTCGGGGTTGATGGGCTGTCTGGAGGGACAGGTGGTTTGGCGGGCATAGTGGGAGCAATGGGCGCGGTGGTCAGGTCGGCGGGGGAGGGGCAGGTGGTGGCGAAGGCGGCGGGGTCGAAGCCGGGGGGCGGGAACTCGCCGCCGTCGAGCTCGCTGCGCTCGAGGCCGAGGTAGAAGCAGGGGTCGGCGGCGCGAGTGCGCGGGACGGGGTAGACGAGCAGGGCGGCGTCGCCGAGCGGCTCGCGGAAGTGGGCGACCGCGACGAGGTGGGTGGCCTCCGGGCCGAGCGAGACGACCAGGCGGGCGCGGGTGTCGGGAAAGGCGGTGTACTCGCGGCGCTCAAGCAGGAGCTCGCCGAAGGCGGCGTCGCCCTGCGTGAGCACGGCTGCCGGGTCGAGGGGCTCGTGCTCCGGGGAGTCGGGGTCGCCGCGGAGTTGATAGAGGGTCAGTGCGGTCGGCCAGGGCTGGCCGTCATCGCCGGGGTTGATCGCAGGGCCGGCCTGGATGAGCACCTGGACGGCGGTGCGGGCGGGGCCGGGGAGGGTGGAAGCAGCGGGGTGGCAGCCAGCGAGCAGCACCAGCGAGGTGGCGGCTACCATGAGCCCGGCAAATCGTCGCCGCACGTCCGTGTGCGCCCTGTCCTCGGGCTGAGGATGCGATTGCTGGACGCCATAGCGAATGCATCGGTGCGCTTGCAATCTCTCAGGCGAGTGAAGTTTTTGTAACGTGGACTTCGTTAATTTCATTGCAGGCGCTTTAGCGGGTGGTCGGTTGGGCGAGGA
>JAYUXQ010000337.1:0-1921 GCA_043752905.1 Nannocystis sp.
ACGTTCTATGACCTGCCGTGGATCATCGCCGGCTCGGCCGCGGGATATCTCAAGCAGGGCCAATATGTACAGATGTGGCAAAACGGCGAGACCGACACCGATACCTCGCCGCACAACCGCCTGCTCATCACCCTGCTCAACGCCGTCGGCGTGACCCAAAACGGCGGCCCGGTGACCGAGTTCGGCCACGCCGCGCTGGCCAAGGGCGAGTTCATGCAGCTGCGCGCGTGACAGGCCCCCGGGCGCCGGGACGGTCGAGGTGGCGTGACCGTCAGCGAAACCACCGGCGCGCCGGGCCGAACAGCCTGCGGGCGAACACGATCAGCGCGACGGCCCTGAGCGCGAGGATCATGTCGAAGCGGATGATCAGGCGCGCGTCGTGCAGGTCGCGGCCACCGGCAGAACGCGGGGCCGAGCCCGAGGCGCAGCGTCCGGCTGCGGTCGCTCGCGCATCCAGGAGACGGCGATCGGCGCGGGCGGCCCGGACGCGGCGCCGCGGGCGGGGCTGTCCCCGGGGACAGGTGCCGGTGCCGTGTGCGCGGGGCTGTCCTTGGAGACAGGTGCGGGCACGGCGGTCGGGCCCTCGGCCGGGCGGCTGTCCCCGGGGACAGGTGCCGGCTCGCCCGCGGGCGCGAGCAGGGTGGTCGTCAGCAGCAGGTGGCGCAGCACGCCGCAGCATACCCGTCGCGCGGGCGCCGCGGTGGGCATCAGCGGCGCCGGCCGAACATCGCGTACACGACCGGGAGGACCAGCAGCGTCAGCAGGCTGGCGGTGACGAGGCCGCCGATGACGACGGTGGCGAGCGGGCGCTGGACCTCGCTGCCGGGGTCGGTCGACAGGGCCATCGGCACGAAGCCGAGCGAGGCGACCAGGGCGGTGGTCAGCACCGGGCGCAGGCGCAGCTCGGCGGCCTCGCGGATCGCGGCGATGTGGTCCATGCCGCCGTCCTCGAGCCGCTGGGCGAAGGAGACCAGCACCAGGCCATTTAGCACGGCGACGCCGAACAGGGCGATAAAGCCGACGCCCGCGGAGATCGAGAACGGCAGGTCGCGCAGCCACAGCGCCAGCACGCCGCCGACGATCGCGAACGGGACATTGAGGAAGATGATGATCGCCGGACGTACGCGCCCGAGCGCGGTCCACAGCAGGAACAGGATCAACACCAGCGCGAGCGGCACGACGACCGTCAGGCGGTCGCGGGCGGCGAGGTAGTGCTCGAAGGTGCCGCCGTACTCGACGCGGTAGCCGGTCGGCAGCGTGAGCCGGTCGCGCAGGGTCGCCTGCACCTCCTCGACGACCGACACCAGGTCGCGCCCGCGGACGTTGAACTCGACGACGATCCGGCGCGACTGATCCTCGCGGTTGACGAGCGCGGGGCCGGGCTGGAAGTTGAGCGTGGCGACGTCCCCGAGCGGCACCAGCTGGCCGGTCCGGGCGCGCAGCGGCAAGCTGGCGAGCGCCCGCAGGTCGCCCTCGTAGCCGTGGTCGACCTTGACCATCATGTCGAAGCGGCGCTCGCCCTCGAGGATGACGCCGGCCGCGTGACCGACGCTGATCGTCTCGGTGGCGAGGTTGATGTCGGCGACGGTCAGGCCGAAGCGGGCCAGCTTGACCCGGTCCGGCACGATCCGCAGGTACTGGAGGCCCTCGAGCTGCTCGGCGCGCAGGTCGACGACGCCCTCGATGTCGCGCACGAGGTCGAGCACGCGGCCGCTCTCGGCGACGAGGACCCCGAGATCGGGCCCGTAAATGATCACGCCGACGTCGGACCGCACGCCGGCGACCAGCTCGTTGGTCCGCATCTGGATCGGCTGCGAGAGACCACCCGCGACCTCGGGTACCGCGACCTCGATCGCCTCGGCGACCTCGTCGGCGAGGTCCTCCTTGAGTAATCCGTCACGCCACTCGCCACGGGGCTTGA
>JAYUXQ010000338.1:0-1917 GCA_043752905.1 Nannocystis sp.
CTCCTCGATGCGCATGAACTCGAAGGCCATCGTGCCGCCCCCAACGACCGTGCGGCCGAGCCCGAGCATGGTCCGCCCGGCGGCGACGGTCCAGTGCTCCTCGACCTGGCCGCCTCGTTCGCGCCACGATCCGGCGAGCCAGGCCGCGTCGGTCACCGCGCCGGTGCAGGCGGTCGCGGGCGTCGTCGTGCTGGCCGGGCGACAGGCGGTCAACGCGAGCGCGAGCACCAGCCGTCCCGGACCTCGCCCGGCGCGGCGGTCCCGGGACCTGTCCCGGGGGACAGCTCGATCCGCGGGGCGTCTCATGCGTCGCCCACCAGCAGCGCCGTGGCCCGCGTGCCGGCCTCGGCGGGACCTGTCCCGGGGGCCAGCTCGATCAGGGCGTTGTGGCCGGCGATCGATCGCAGGGCGCCGGAGGTCTGGTCGGGCAGGGGGGTCGCCTGGTCGCCGGCGACGACGGCCCGGATCACGTGGGCACGCCGGGGGTCGCGCGGGCACGCGTGGGTCAACACGACCTCGCGCTGCGGCCGTTGCCAGGCCATGTGGCCCTGCATGCGCCGCAGCACGGGGCGTACGAACAGCTCGAAGGCGACGTGGGCGCTGGCCGGGTTGCCGGGCAGGGCGAACACCGGGATCCGGGCCCCGTACGGCTCGCTCGCGGGGCCGCCGGGGTGCGGGACCTCGAGCATCGTCGTCGGTCGTCCGGGCCGCAGGCGTACGCGGCGAAACACCACGGACGCGCCGAGGCCGATCAGGGTCGGCAGCACGAGGTCGTGATCGCCGACCGAGATCCCGCCGCAGGTGACGAGGATGTCGGCCGCGCCCGAGGTGCCGCGCTCGAGCGCGGCCCGCAGTTCGTCGGGATCGTCGCGGGCGATGCCGAGGTCGATGACCTCCGCGCCGGCCTCGCGCGCCTGCCAGGCGAGCATGAGGCCGTTGGCGCTGATGACCTGCCCGCGCTGCGGCCACGCGCCGACCGGGACCAGCTCGTCGCCGGTGCACAGGATCGCCACGCGCGGGGCACGATGCACGTGCACGACCGAGTGGCCGCAGCCGGCCAGCAGGGCCAGCTCGCCGGGCCCGAGCGCGGCGCGGGCGGGCAGCAGGAGGCTGCCGGCCTCGACGTCGGATCCCGCGGCGCGCACGAAGTGACCCGGCCCGAACACGCCGACGCGGTCGCGGTCGACCTCGAGGTGCTCGCCGTGCACGGCGCAGTCCTCCTGCGCGACCACGGCGTCGGCGCCCGGCGGCAACACGGCGCCGGTCGAGATCCGCAGCGCCTCACCCTGGCCGAGCGCCTCGCCGTGCGGGTGCCCGGCCGCGCTCTCGCCCCGCCGCAGCAGCTGCACGCGCGGGCCGCTGGCGGCCACGAGGTCGGCGCTGCGGATCGCCCAGCCGTCCATGGTCGCCACGTCGGCGCCGGGCAGGTCCCAGCGGGCGCATGGGGCCTCGGCGAGCACGCGCCCATGGGCGTCGGCGAGGTCGGCCGCGATCGTGGCGAGCGGCCGCACCCGCGCGAGCGCCTCCTGCTGCGCGGCGGCGATGTCGAGCTCGTGGGCGGTCACGGGGCGCCTCCGCTGGCCTTCTTCGACTTCGACTTCTTGCTCGCCTTGCCGTCGGTCTTGCCGAGCGTGCTCGGCTTGCGGGTCCAGCCCTGCTGGCCGGGCAGCTTGGTGGTGGTCTCGGTGGAGGCGCCGGCGTCGATGTCGAGCGGGGCAGGTCCGGGGCCGGGCTCGGCGTCCATATCGGCGGGGCTGCGCGGGTGCTCGGCCTCGGGTGCCGG
Organism: Nannocystis sp.; assembly: GCA_043752905.1. Lineage (GTDB taxonomy): Bacteria > Myxococcota_A > Polyangia > Nannocystales > Nannocystaceae > Nannocystis. The sequence continues at coordinate 1,784 of JAYUXQ010000338.1, forward strand.
CTCGGCGGCGGCCTCGGCCTCGGCGCGCACGGGGGGAGGCGCGTCGACGGTGCCGCGCTCCTTGCCCCTGGCGACGTAGACGACGATCGTGCTGCCGGGCTCGGGGATGTGATCGCGGCTAAATGCGTTGATGC
>JAYUXQ010000339.1:0-1917 GCA_043752905.1 Nannocystis sp.
GGCCGCCGAGGTCCCGGAGACCTGCGCGACCCTCGAGTCGGACGCCTTTCGCCGGCCCGAGGCGTCGGCGCTGTCGCTGGTGCTGACGCAGTCCGGGGCGGTCAACGGCACCCCGGCCTATATGGCGCCGGAGCAGTGGAGCGGAGACGAAGCATCGGTGGCCACCGACCAGTTCGGCTGGAGCGTCATGGCCTGGGAGTTGCTGTTCGGCGAGCGACCGTTCGCGGGTACGACGATGTCCGAACTGGGCGCCGCGGTCGTCGCGGGGCGGCGGAGGCCGCCTCCACGCGGTCGGGCTGCGCCCGGGTGGTTACGGCGAATGATCGAGCGTGGGCTGGCCGGGGATCCCTCGCGTCGATGGCCGTCGATGGCGGCGCTGATCGCGGCGCTCGAGCGCGGACAGACCCGGGCGCGGCGGCGGATGGTGACGGCGTTGCTGGTCGGGACGGCCATGGCCGGCGCGGTGCTCGGTGGGGTCCGCCAATGGAATGCCCCTTGCGCGAGCACGCATTCGTAATGGGGGGAGAGACAGCGCGCGTGGTCTCGTGACGGTGTCGCTGCCCAGTAAACCTTGGGCTTGTCGGCGTGTTGATATGCGCTTACATGGCAGTGAGGATGAATTCACCGTGAGCCTGATGCCGTTTCTCCGCGCGCTCCTCGGCGATCAGCCGCTCTTTACGCTGTCGACCGCGGCCGGCGGCGAGCTTCGGGTCGTGGGCTTCTCCGGCGAGGAGAGCCTGTCGGGGCTGTTCGAGTTTCGCCTCGAGCTCGCCGGGGCCGAGGTTGATCTTGCGGCGATGCTCGACAAGCCCGCCGTGCTCAAGATCGACGGGGTCGAGGCGCCCCGGTTCGTCTCCGGCGTGATCTCTGCCTTCGAATATGTCGGGCAGGCGCGCCACCTCCAGCTTTATGAGGCGCAGCTGGTGCCCTGGATCTGGCGGCTGCAACACCGCCACGACTGCCGCGTCTTTCAGGCCAAGAGCACGCCGGATATCCTCAAGGACGTGCTGGTCGGCGCGGGCCTGGCGAGCGAGGGTTTTCGCTTCGAGCTGCTGGGAGAGTATGCCCCGCGAGATTATTGCGTGCAGTATCGCGAGTCCGACCTCGGGTTCATCAGCCGGCTGATGGAGGAGGACGGTATCTTCTATTTCTTCGAGCACAGCGCCGACCGGCACGTGCTCGTGATGGCCGACTACCCGGGCGCGCACCCGCCGATCCCCGGCGCGTCGGGTCTATGGTTCTGTCCGCCGGGCGGTATGCTGGTGGAGCGTGAGCACGTGAAGCAGTTTCGCTTTGGCGAGCGGGTGCGTCCCGGGAAGGTGTCGCTGCGCGACTTCAACCTGCACAAGCCGGGCTTGCCGATGGAGGCCACCGAGGCGGCGAAGGTCCGCGCCGAGCTCGAGGTCTATCAATATCCAGGCGAGTATCAGGACCCCGGGCAGGGCGGCTCGCATCAGGGGGCGACGCAGGCGAAGGTGCGCCTCGAGGGCTTGCAGGCCCAGCGCCGGGTCGGCTCCGGCAGCAGCGATTGCCCGCGGATCACCGCGGGCCACACGCTGCGGATGCTCGGGCATCCGCGCCACGACCTCGACGGCGAGTATCGGATCCTGCGCGTCAGCCACGCGGGGCAGCAGCCGCAGGCCCTGGACCAGGACGCGTCGGGGGAGTTTAGCTACGGCAATGAATTCGTGGTGACGGAGCGCAGCCAGGCGTATCGCTGCGACTCGGTGACCGCGCGCCCGGTGATGCGTGGGCTGCAGACGGCGACGGTGGTCGGGCCCGAGGGCGAGGAGGTGTTCACGGACGAGCACGGCCGCGTCAAGGTGCAATTTCACTGGGACCGCCGGGACGTGCACGACGAGACGAGCTCGTGCTGGGTGCGGGTGAGTCAGCTGTGGGCCGGCAACGGCTGGGGCA
>JAYUXQ010000340.1:0-1917 GCA_043752905.1 Nannocystis sp.
GGCGGCAGCGAGATCGCCAGCAACAGCTGCGGCAACGATGCCCTGCCGACCGACGCGTCCGGCCCGTTCAGGCTGACCGTCACCAGCGACGGCGCCTTCACCGTCGTCGACGGCGACTTCGATACCACCTTCGAGTGCACGTACGACGGCGACCAGTTCACCTGCCCGAGCCGCGCCGCCGGCATGTACAAGGTCGACTTCATCGACGCGACCCTGTTCTACAACGTCGGCATCACCGGCACGATCCTGTCCGCCAGCGAGCTGACCGGCACCCAGGTGGTCAAGGCCCGCTGCGAGGGCGCCTCGTGCACGATCGCCGCCGAGACCACCGGCTACACCCTCCCCTGCGAGTACAGCTACACCTTCGACGCCGTCGCCCAGTGACGCGCGCTCAGATCGCCTGCCAGCTGAGCGTCGTGATCTCGACGGTGTAGCCGAGCCACCCGTTGACGACGATGATGCGCGCCGGCGGCCGCTCACCGAGCATACCCCCGACCATGCCGCCGACATACTCGATGTCGATCGTCCCGCGCGCCCGGCGGTGGCGAAAGCTGCGGCGGAGCAGCTTCCCACCCTGCCACGTCTCCGTGATCGCCTCGCCCTCGCGCTTGCCCCGGCGCTTCCCGTCGCCTGTCCCCGAGGACAGGCCGATGAACAGCGCGCGGTGCACGTCGAGTAGCATGAACTCCGCGGGGAACGGCAGCGAGCCGGGCAGAAACTCCTGCGACCTCACTCCCGACGCGTCCTGCTGGATCACGAACGCCTTGCTACCGAAGGCCGTCATGCCGATCAGCGTCAGCGTCGCGCCGCGCTTCTGCACCACCACCTCGCCGTGGATCTCGCGCTCGCCCTGCCGCCCGCGCAGGCTCTGGCGCGCCAGGAAATCACGGCGTCCGCTCAACGCCTGCGCCGGCACCAGCAGGTGCTGCATCTTCGCGGGATCCGGCGGCTGCGTCGGACGCGGCGCACAGCCGATCAACACCAGCGACAGCATCGCCACACGCATCATCGTCGGTCTCCTCCGAGCAACATCGCCGCCGGCGCCAGCACGAGGCTCAGCAGCACGCCGAGCCCGACCGTGATCCCGAGCGCACGCAGGGCCGGGCTCGCCGACATCGCCAGCAGCCCGAACGCCAGCACCGTCGACAGGCAGGCGACCAGCACGCTCAGCAGCGTCGCCGCGAAGCCGCCGGGGTCGTCGCGGCTCTCCGCCAGGAACACCCCGTAATCGACCCCCATGCTGAGCACCAGCAGCAGCGCCACGACATGTAGTAATCCGATCTCGACGCCGAAGCCCGCGAGCAGCCCCAGCGTCGCGCCCGCGGCGAGCACCGCCGGCGCGAACGCGGCGAGCGCCAGCCCGATCCGTCGGTACCGCAGCAGCACCAGCGCGAACACCCCGACGAGCCCGAACAGCACCAGCTGTAGCGTGCGCTCACGAAACCCGCCGTACGCCGCCGCCATCGCCTCGCCCTGATCGAAGTAGTGACTGCCCGGGATGCTATCGAGGCGCGCGCGCAGCAGCCCGCCGTCGGACACCCCGCGCACGAAGCTGAGCACCGCCACCGTCGGCCGCCCGTCGCTCCCGGCCAGCTCGACGCGAAACGACCGCACGAGGTCCGCCAGCGGCGTGCTCGCCAGTCCGGCCAGCGTCACCGGACCTGGCGCGGAGGACATGTCCGAAAAGAACTGCGCGAACGACCCGGCACGAAAGCCCCCGGCGACGAACGCCGCGTCGAGCCGCCCCGGCAACGTCGGGTCGGCCAGCGCCGCGAGGCTCGCCCGCTGTTGCGCCGCACTGCGCACGAAGCTGTGCAGGCTGCGAAATTCGTCCAGCTCGCCGGCCGCGCGCGCGTCCACCAACACCTCATGGATCGCGTCGTTGACGACCAGCGCGGCCTCCTCCGCCGCCGCGAC
>JAYUXQ010000341.1:0-4922 GCA_043752905.1 Nannocystis sp.
CGGCACGGTGAGCTTCGACATCGACGGCTTCAGCCTGGGGAGCAGCGCCCTCGCCCTCGATCTCGAGTTTCGCGACGACGGCACGATCGTCGGTCGCAATGACGACGAGGCGAGCCTCCTATGGCCGCAACCTCTGGCGCTGACTGGTACGTGGAACACCGCCGGCGACGTCTCGATCGTGCTGCGTGACCGCCTGCCGGCCGATAGCTGGCGCCACAGCCCGCTCGCACGCGAGCTCGGCCGCGAGCTCGTGCTGACGGGCACACGCAACGCGACCGGCCTTGACGGCACCATCATCGAAAAGATCACGGGCTTGCGCGCCACACCGGTTGCGATCACGGGCACCTTTTCACTGCATCACCGCGGGCCACTCACGGGCATCGTCCATGCCTCCGACTTCGTCCCCAAGGACGCGACGGCGCCGACCTGGCTCGCACCTCCTGACCTGGACGCGGAGGCGTGTGACGAGCTCGGCATCGCCTTCGGAACCGCTGCGAAGCTGGTCAATCCCTCCCTCGCGTGTAACAAATGCATGGACGGTAGCTGCTCAGCCGACGACATGTATGCATGCGGCACCGCACTGCGGGCCGCCGCTTACAACCTCGCGCCCGTGCTCGCCGCGTTGCATGGCAGCGGTGACGTGAAGCCTCCCGCCGGATCGTGGACCTGGGACGACTGTGCCGCGCAGGTTCCCGAGTACAACGACGAGGGCCGGGCGTGCCTCGACGTCGCCGCGCTGCACTGCGCCCACGCGCTGGTACGCCGCGGGCCCGCCCAGAAGCCCGGCCCCTTGGGCGACCTGTTTCGCAGCCTCGCGGCCGTGTTCGCCGCGGACGAAGCCCTTGCCGCCGATCTCCTCGCTACAGAGGCTCAGATCGACACCGCGTTTGCGTTCAAGGACAAGGTCGGCGAGCCGCTCGCGGATGCCTTCGCGCGCGAGCTGGCGATTCTCACCGAGGACCGCGAGCGCCTCGCCGCAGCGCTGGCCCCGACGCTCGCGCCGGCCTACGCCGGCGCTCTCGCGTGGATCGAGGACACCGACCTCGACCAACCCACGGCCAACGCCCACCTCGCGCCCCTGCAGCTCACCGCCGACTTCGCGCGTACCACGGCCCAGTGGGCGCGGCTGGCCCACCGTGCGGGCCAGAACCCCGACGACGTGCGGGCCGCCGTGCGGCTGGCGATGATCGCCGTCCACGCCGCGGGCGCCGAGCTGCATGCACGCCTTGCGGCCAACCCCGCGGCCGCACCGGGTCTGCACGCGCTCGGCCCGGCGCTGGAACTGCTGGCATCGATCCAGGATGAGCTGTCACCGGACGCAACCCTCTTCGGCTACCCGACGGCCTACGTCCCGCTCGCGCTCGGCCCCGAGGACATCGCCCACAATCGCAGCAACTTCGACGTCGTCCAGGCGCTCGCCACCGACGAGATCACACACTTCTCGCAGGTCGCCGCGGACGCCTGGCAAAAGGCCCGCGACTACGAGCTCAAGGCCCACACGCTCGCGGCCACCGGGTTACAGATCTCTACGGAGTACGACGCCAAGCTGCGCGCGCTGTGCGGCAGCCTCCCGGGTAAGACGACGCCCGCCCTGGCGACCTGCGGCGATCAGGGCGGCCAGATCGCCGAGCTGCGCGCGGCCTCCAAGGCCGCTGGCCTACGCATCCGCCACGCCGCCCAGGCCGCCGAGAACAACCTGTATGCCGTCGCGGTCGAGGAGGAGCGCTTCGGCCGTGTCATCGAGATCCAGCTGGGTCTCGCCGCAGAGATCGCGGCCGCGCACGGCCGCATCTTCCAGGTCAAAGACCAGTATGGCCAGCAGCGCTCTGCGGTCGAGCAGGCCGAGGCACTGGCCGAGTGCGGCCGCATCCGCGAGAACAGCCTCGCCGAAACCGAGGCGCTCCAGGCCGGTTGTGACAGCCAGCTGGTGGCCCAGTTCACCTCGGGTCCGACGATCTTCGGCGTCACGATACCCAACGTCGCCGGCCTCATCGCCGCCGGGGCGGAGTGCGATGCAAAAATGGCGAGCCTGGCGACGACCACCCAGAACCAGTGCAAGAGCGTGCTGGGACAGGCGGGCCTCCAGGGCGCGCGCGACGAGCTCCAGCGCAGCGAGGACCAGGAGATCATGACGATCAACGCCGAGATCGACGCGGCGATCCGCAGTAGCGATCTGGAGGTCCAGCGCGCCGCGTCGGTCGCGCTCATCAAAAACATTCGCGCCGAGGGCCTGCTCTTACAGATCGAGACCGAAGAGGCCGAGCTGGCGCAGAGCACTGCCACGACCGCGATGTGGAGCGCCTACATGGAGGCCGCGGCGCTCGTCCAGGAGCGAGCGCGCACGCTGGGCATGATGATCGAGGACAGCCCCGACAACGCCCTGACGCGCCCGCATTTCCTGCAAGCCCGCCTCGAGGCCGCGAACCGCGTGTTGCCGGCGCGCGAGCGGACGATCCGCCGGGTGTACCTCGCGCTGCGTGCCCTGGAGTACGAGCTGAATCAAGAGTTGCCGGCGCTGCGCGCCGCGCTCGCCGCGGCGCGCTCGCCCGAGGACATCACCGGCCTGATGACCTGCCTCTCCGGGATCGCGGAGGACTACCGCCTCGAGCACGGCTACGGCCAGCCCTACGTCACCGAGGTCAGCTTGCGCGCCGACATCTTCGGCATGACCACCGACATCCCGGACGTCGACGGCAGCCCCGCGACCCCGGCCGAGCAATTCGCCGCGCTGCTGCAAGACCCGTTGCACCGCCAGGCAGACGGCGGGGTAGCGCTGCCCTTCGCGCTCTCGGCGTTTGAGCACGCCCTGTTTTCAAGCTGGCTGTGCGACGATCGGATCGACCGGATCGAGGTCAAGCTCATCGGCGACTACCTCGGTGACAAGGAGGCCGAGGTGTTGCTAACGCGGCAGGGTCTCGCGGGTGTACGCCGCTGCGACGGCGCCGACCTCCCGCAATGGTCCGCGTACGTGCCTTACAGCTTCGAGCGCGAGCAGCTCGTCATCCAGGCGGGCGTCAACGAGTGGGGCACCGCCGGGCCGAACGCGGGATACGCCGCCTGGCCCGTGCATGGCGAGCAGTGGACCCTCACGATCCCACCGGCCAAACAGGCGCCCTCGAACCTCGACCTCGACCTGGCGCACGTCTCGGACGTCGTGCTGCGTCTGCATCACCGCGCCGGCACGATCGAGCCGGCGGGCCAGGGCACCTTTACCCCGGGCTGCGGGTGACGCCATGGCCATCCCACGCATCATCCCCGCCTCCGCGCTAACTCCGGGCCTCGCCACGATCATCGTCTCGCTGCCCGGACGGACGATCCGCAGCCGCGTGTTCATGGTGGAGGTCCGGCCTCACGGCGTCGTGGACGTCGCGTTCACCTCCGGCGACATGATCACGCTCTCTGCGCGGACCATGGTCGGCAGCATCGAACGCGCCGCCCACCGACACCCGCCACGATCGCCGCGCACCCGAAACGCCTCCTGAGCGCCGGACGAGAAAATCAGTCATGTCGCTCGAAGTACCCCACGACCTCAACACCGGAAAGGCGCGCCCGGTCCAGCCAGCCGGTTCTGGCCGGCATTTCCGCCGCCGATGCTGCTGCGCCTTCCGAAGTTCTTGCCGAAAAACTTACGGCAAGCCTTTCGGGCGGGGGCACGGCCACCGACGCGCGGTGCATGGCGGCAACCGGCCGGCCTGCTCGCGCGGCGCTGCGCATCTTCGTCGGGCCGGCTGTGTCGGTCGAGTCTGTCGGGTGTGTCGGGTGTGTCGGGTGTCTCGACATCGTCCAGGGCTGTCCGCAGCCGGGCGAACATGTTTGCCGACATCTTCTGCGGTACCCGGGACTTTGGTCTCGGCGCACGCGACATCTGCTGCCCACCGCCGGATATGTGGCGCGGGCGCCTGCTCGCCGCCGCTGCGGCGTGACTCCGTCCTCCATTTCCTCAGCTTGCTCGCCGCAGGATTTCGCGCCGCGCGTCAGGCCGCCAACCCGTGAACTACATGCGCCCCACATCTTTTTCCCGTCTCCTCGCCGCCGTGGTCGTCCTCGGCGCGCCGATTTCCGCCCGCGCGGACACCAGCGCGACGCTCGCCACCGCCATCAATCTCCCGCGCGGTCCCGCCTCGATTGAGGGCTTCGGCGCCGGCTACGAGGTCAGCCCCGCGAGCGGCCTCCCCGGCATGTCGTTCCCGCTGGAGGTCCCTCCCGGCCGCGCCGGCCTCGCGCCGGAGCTGGCACTGAGCTATCACCCCGGCGCTGGCGCGGACGTGCTCGGCCTCGGCTGGTCGCTGCGCCTGCCCGCGATCGAGCGGTCGCTCCGCACCGGGCTCCCGCGCCACGACGGCGCCGACACCTGGACCCTGAAAAATCTCGGCGACGGCGAAGAACTCATTTCCGTGGCGCCCGGCATTTTCCGCCAGCGGATCGAGCAGGGTCCGCCCGTCGAAATTAAAGAAATGCCGGACGGCAGCATGGTCGCTGGCACGGTGGACGGCGCCGAATATTATTTCGGCGCCACGGCAGAGGCCCGTCTGGCGCGCGCCGGGGATATTTTCCGCCTGGAATTGTCCGCGATCGTCGATCCGCACGGCAACCGCGTCGAATTCATTTACGGACGGGAAAATGGCAGCGATGCGCCGCTGCTCACCCGGATTTTCTGGAACGACGGCGCCGCCTCAGTATTTTTCGATTACGAGCCGCGCCCCGACCCCGTGGTCACGCGCGCGCCGGGTTTTCGTGTCGAGCTCGGCCACCGCCTGACCGCCATCCGCACCGAGGCCGCGGGCGCGCCCGTGCGTACCACCCAGCTCCGTTACGCGACCTCGCTCGCGGTCCCGAGCAGTCAGCTCACCGAGATCGCCACCGTCGCCGCCGACGGGACGGCGCTCCCGGTCCTGCGCTTCGAGTACACGGCCCCTGGCGAC
>JAYUXQ010000342.1:0-1915 GCA_043752905.1 Nannocystis sp.
CCCGAGCTGCTGCCGATCGGCACCTTCGCCAACCCCGTCACCGCCGAGCCGTGGGAGGCCGTGCACGTCGGGATCCTCGGCGCGCCGCTCGACCTCACCGCCGTCATGGGCACCGAGTACACGCTGAGCGACGGCGGCACGATCGTCGTCGACGACCTGCTCTACGCCTCGCTGATGGACCTCGTCTCGTTCCCGCAGATCGGCGTCGGCGCCAGCTTCGACGCCGCCTTCGGGCCCTTGAACCAGTCCGGCCCGGTCTACAAGATCGCCCCGCGCACCAGCGCCGACCTCGAGGGCTACCAGCCCCCGCAGAACCCCCAGGTCGGGATCCAGAGCGTCAAGGCCGGCGACCTCGTCATCAGCGAGGTCATGTACAACCCGACCTGCAACAACGACGACTGCGAGTGGATCGAGGTCTACAACGCCTCCGCCTCGGCGATCGACCTCAACGGCCTGATCATCCAGGACAGCCAGCAGGACAAGAACGCCCAGGGCGTGATCAACAAGTCCGTCGTCGTCGCGCCCGGCGCCTTCGTCGTCCTCGCCTCCAAGGCCATGGTCAACTGGCCCTACCCCAACCCGCCCGCGGCCTTCTACGGCAAAGACCCGGCCCTGGGCAACGGTGGCGACCAGGTGTACCTCAAGAACAACACCATCACGATCGACAGCATGCCCAAGTACGTCGGTCAGGCCGGCAAGGACGCCGGCTTCTCGTTCAAGGTCGCCCCCGACAAGCTCAACGCCGTCGACAACGACCTGCTCGCCAACTGGTGCTACTCGACCGTCGTGTTCTACACCAACCCGATGATGATCACCGAGAAGGGCAGCCCCGGCGCCGCCAACGAGGCCGCCTGCGCCATGCTGTGAGCCGCTGAGGTCATCGAGAGAGGCGGCGCGAGCCCGCCGCCTGCATGCCCGGTCGCGCGCTTTTGCGGGCGCTCCGGGCGTTCGTCCGCTGCCCGCACGCCACCCGAACGCTTGCCGCCGCCGTCGCGCCGTGGCAGCCTCGGCGCGATGTCGCGGACCGAGCTGACCGAGCTGATCGCCGCGCTCGCGCGACCCGAGGCCCTCGGTCATCCGCCCGGCGCCCGCGTCGAGGTCATACACACGCACGTGTCCGTCGTGCTGCTCGTCGGCGACGACGTCTTCAAATTCAAAAAACCGCAGGACCTCGACTTCCTCGACTACTCCACGCTCGAGCGCCGCCGGCACTTCTGCGCCCTCGAGGTCGAGCTCAACCGCCGCCTCGCCCCCGATGTCTACCTCGGCGTGGTCGAGATCCGGCGGGACAGCGACGGCAGCCTGCGCGTCGAGGGCCCCGGCGAGGTCGTCGAGGTCGCGGTGCACATGCGCCGTCTGCCCGACGCCGCCGCGCTCGCCAGCCGCATCGAGCATTCAGTCGACGCGAGCGATGGGGTCGATGCGAGCGCGTTACGAAAGATCGGCGCGCGCATCTTCGGCTTTCATCGCGCGGCTCGCCGCGGCCCCGAGGTCTCGGCCTGGGCCACCTTCGCCGTCGTCGCCGCCAACGCGCGCCAGAACTTCGCGCAGCTGGCCGACCTCGGGCGCGTCAGCGAGGCGCTCCTGACCCGCCTCGAGCGTTGCACCGAGGAGGCGCTGGGCCGGCACCACGCGACGATCGAGGCCCGGGCCCGCCGCCGCGTCGCCTGCGACACCCACGGCGACCTGCGCCTCGAGCATATCTACCTGTTCCCCGATCGCCCGCCGCCGGCCGACCTGGTGATCCTCGACTGCATCGAGTTCGCCGAGCAGTTTCGCTGCGCCGACCCGATCGCCGACCTCGCCTTCCTGGTGATGGACCTGCACCGCGTCGACCGCCGCGACCTCGCCGCGGCGCTGCTCGCCGGCTACTTCGGCGCCTACGACGTCCCACTCGCACCACCCGCACCATCCG
>JAYUXQ010000343.1:0-1914 GCA_043752905.1 Nannocystis sp.
GTCCTGCGGGTCGCCCGACAGCGCGGCCCAGCGAAACGGACCCTGACCGCTACAAAACAGCGGGCGGATGTACAGCGGAATGAACCCATGGATCTCGAATGCGTCGGCGACCCCGGCCTTGACCGCCTGCGCGCGGATGTTGTTGCCGTAATCAAAGGCGATCGCGCCGCGCTGCTGCATCGCCCGCATCGCCGCGACGTGCTTGCCCATCGCCGCGACGCTTCGCTCGACGTACGCGACCGGGTCGGCGTGGCGCAGCTCCGCCGCGTCGGCGAGCGACATGCCGTCAGGCACATAGCCGTGCAGCTCGTCGTGCGCCGAGGTTTGATCGGTGACGACATCGGGGATGACGCCGCGCCGCACCAGCTCCGGCAAGACCTCCGCGCAGTTGCCGAGCAGCCCGACGCTGAGCGCCTCGCCCTTGTTGCGCGCGTCATCGATGAGCCGCAGGGCCTCGTCGAGGTCGTCGCTGCGCCGCATGAGATATCCCGAGGCGATCCTGCGATCGATGCGCTGCGGGTCGACCTCGACGCACAGGATCGCCGCGCCGTTCATCGTCGCCGCCAGCGGCTGCGCGCCACCCATGCCGCCGAGCCCGCCCGTCAATATGAACCGACCGCCGAGGTCCCCGCCGAAGTGCTCGCGCGCGCACGCAGCAAAGGTCTCGTAGGTGCCCTGAACAATGCCCTGCGTGCCGATGTAGATCCACGAGCCCGCGGTCATCTGGCCGAACATCGTCAGGCCGAGCGCCTCGAGCCGCTGGTGCTCGGCGAGCGTCGCCCACTTCGGGACCAAAAGACTGTTCGCCAGCAACACCCGCGGCGCGTCCTCGTGGGTCTTGAAAATTCCTTGCGCGCGGCCGCTCTGGACGATGAGGGTCTCGTCGTTGCCGAGGTCGCGCAGGCTGGCGACGATGCGATGAAAGTCCGGCCACGAACGGGCGGCCTTGCCGGTGCCACCGTACACGACCAAATTCTGCGGGTCCTCGGCGACCTCGGGATCGAGGTTGTTCATCAACATGCGCAGGGCGGCCTCCTGCTGCCACCCCTTGCAAGACAGGGTCGTACCTCGAGGGGCGCGGATCGTCGGAGCTTGCATGCCGGGCGATCGTAGCCGCGGCGGCCGGCGCCGCAGCGGGTGGCCGCGTGATGTTTCACGCGTCTCTGTTCGACTGTCCGATCGACGGGCCCGGAGCACAGGATCTCTGAGCACATTCCAGCCGACGCGGCCGACGACGCGAAGTTCTCGATCGCCGCGACGTTGATCGTGCTCGCGGTGGTCCGCGCGACGGGGACCTGCGTGTGCGGCAGGTGGTTGTGACTCCGGACATGGTCGGCTGTCAGGGCGAGGGCAACAAGCCGATGCCGCGCAGCAGCCGACACACGGCGAGCAGGGGCAAGCCGATGATGCCGGTGAAGTCGCCGCTGTCGATGCGATCGAAGAGGGTGATGCCGGCGTCCTCGATGCGGAAGCTGCCGGCGCAGTCGAGCGGGCGGTGGCGTTCGACGTAGGTCTCGGCCTCGGCGCGCGCGAAGGCGCGGAGCGTCAGCCGCTGGCGGTCGGTCGCCTCGTGGGTCGCGCCGGTGCGCGCGTCGAGCAGCACGACCCCGGTCACCAGCTCGAGCACCCGGCCCGACATGCGCATCAACTGCTCGACCGCCCGCTCCGGTGTGCCCGGCTTGTGCATCAGCTCGCCGGGCGGGAGCACCGCGACCTGGTCCGCCCCGAGGATCCACCCGTCGGGGTGCTGTGGCCGCACGCCCTCCGCCTTGCCGCGGGCCAGGTGCAGCGCGAAGCCCTCCACACCGAGCTCGTCCAGCCGCGCATCCTCGGCCCGTTCCTCAAAATGGGATGCACAAGTCACGAATTCTATGTCAAGTTGCTCGAGTAACTTGCGCCGGTACGGCGAGGTCG
>JAYUXQ010000344.1:0-1913 GCA_043752905.1 Nannocystis sp.
CGTGGCATCGACATGATGCTGCGCACCTGCACCGTGCAGGCCAACTTCGACTACGCGTCGGAGCAGCAAGCCGGCGAGCGCTTCCGGGTGGCGATGGGGATCAGCGGGCTGTCGACGGCGCTGTTCGCCAACTCGCCGTACCGCGAGGGCGAGGACCGCGGGTTCGCGTCGCTGCGCAGCGAGAACTGGACCGACGTCGACAACGCCCGCTGCGGCATGCTGCAGCTGGCCTTCGAGCCCGGCTTCACCTACGAGCGCTACACGGAGTGGGCGCTCGACGTGCCGATGTTCTTCATCCGCCGCGAGGGCCAGTACGTCCCGTGTCACGTGCCGTTTCGCGTGTACATGCGCGACGGCTTCACGGCGCCGGACGGGGTGCATCACCGGGCCGTGCGCGGAGACTGGGAGCTGCACCTGAGCACCCTGTTCCCGGAGATCCGGCTCAAGCCGTACCTCGAGGTCCGTGGCTGCGACTCGGTGAGCTCGAAGTTTTTGTGCGCCCTGCCGGCGATGTGGAAGGGCGTCCTCTACGACGACGACGCGACCCAGGCGGCGTGGGAGCTGGTCGCCGACCTCGACTTCCCGGCCCGCCAGGCGCTGTGGCACGAGTGTCGCGAGCACGCGATGGCCTCGCCGCGGGTGCAGCAGCTGTGCGCGAAGCTGCTGGCGATCGCGCGCACCGGGCTCGAGCGCCAAAATGTCCGCGACAGCAAGGGCCGCACCGAGGCCCGCTTCCTCGACGGGCTCGAGGCGCTGGTCCAGTCCGGCAAGTCGCCGGCCGACCTGGCTCGCGAGGCCCTCGGCAAGTCGCCCGGGCGCGGCGCGGCGGCCCGCCTGGCATTCGCGCGGCACTTTCACTTCGCCGGCGCGGGGCTCGACGAGGTCACCGCCGACCCGGACGCGTGAGCGAGAGCTGTCCGTGGGGACATGTCCCCGCGGACAGGCACTCGTCTACTCGTCTCTGCTCTACGCTACTCTACTCATCATCGTCGCGCAGATAGTCCGGCACGGGCGCGCGGCGCGGGTTGGCGAGCACCTCGTCGTCGGCGGGGATCGGTCGCTGGCCCGAACGCTCGGAGGGGGCCGCGAGCGGACCGGCGGCGGCCTGCGGGCCCGAGTGCGGGCGCACGACCGGCTGGCTGAGGTCGACGACCTTCTTGCGCTTCGTGCCGCGCTTCTCGGCCGCGGGGACCGTCTCGTTCGAGCCGGTCCGCTCGGTCAGCACGATCGGCTTCAACGAGGATGGCGCGGGCGGGGGCTTGCCGAGCCCGCGCACCTTGACCTCGCGCGGCGGCGGCGGCGGGATGCTGCGCACCGATACGGTCTTGTTGGACCCCGACACCGGGCTCGTACCCGGCGGCGGCGGCGCGGGCGCAACGGGACCTTCCCAGCGCGAGCCCGCGGCCTGCGGACCCGAGTCGGCGCGGTGGCCCGAGGTCGGGTGCATGGCCTGCGGACCCGAGGCCTGGTGCGTCGCGCCCGAGTCGGCGCGCGCGGAGGCCTGCGGGGCCGAAACCGGATGCGCAAGCTTGCTGTCGACGGCGTCGGTCTCGAGGTTGTCGAGGCCGAGGTCGAAGGAGTCCTCGTCGTCGAGGACGGGCCGCATCTCGTGGACCTCGGCGGCGGGCTGCGGGCGCGAGAGCTCGCGCGCGGCCGGCTGTGGCGCGGGCTCGGACCTCGCGAACGTCTCCGGGGCGCCCGCGGGGGTGAAGCTGTCGAAGGGGCGCGAGTCGGCGTAGCGAACGCTGCTGCGCTGGCGCTGGACGGGAATGTCGATGCCCTCCTCGTCGGGGATCCCGAGCACGAGCAGACCGGAGGCCTCGGCGTCGCCAGGGTCGGCCCCGGGGTTGGGTCGGCGGCTGCTGGCCTTGGCGACGAAGGTGGGCGGCTCGGGCAGCTCGAGCGCGTCGCCG
>JAYUXQ010000345.1:0-4915 GCA_043752905.1 Nannocystis sp.
CGTTCGCCTCGAGCAGCGACTCGAGCGTCAGCTCGACGCGGAAATGCTCGACCTGCTCTTCGTCGATCGTCTCGGCGCCGAGGTCCTGCGCCTTCGTCCGCCCGAGCAACGCGATCACCTCGAGCGGGTCTCCGCCGTAGCGGCCCATCAACGTGCCGGTGTCGAGCTGCACCCCGTCGCCCAACTGGTCGAGGTCGATGCGCACGTACGGCCGCTCGAAGACGAGACCGGTCGACTCGAACGCGTGTGCATCGACGTAGATCGCTCGCTCCGGCGCATCGAACACGAACCCGCTCGGTCGGTCGTCGGCAGCGTCGGGGACGATCTGCTGCGAGCCGCTCGTCAGGTCGAGGACGCCGCTCGCCGATGTGACGACCTGTCCGTCGAGGCGCACCGAGAGGTCGTACGCCACCCGCTCGGCGGCACCGGCGTTGGCGGCTGCGACGCCGAGGGAGAACGTTGCGGGCGGCTCGTCGTCACCACGCGAAGCGACGAACACGATGACCGCGATGGTGACGAGGACCAGCGCCACGATCCCGACGATCAGCGGTCGGCGGTTCGCCCGTGGACCGTCGTCGTAGAGCACCGGCCGACCCTCGTCGTCATGCTCCTCGTCGCCGCCCTCGTCGGCATCGGCGTCGCCGGCGTGGGCATCGTGGTACGCGTCGTCGTACGCGTCGCCGTCGTGGGCGTCCCGGCGAGCCATGTCGCCACCGTACCGCTTCCCCTGACGTCGCTCCTGACCCCCGATGCGACGGCCCTCAGACCGGGCACCCTGCCGTGTACGCTCCGCAGCGGTGGATTCCTCACGGCCACAGCCCGAGACCTGGTCGCTCGGCGAGCCACCGGAGCTCGACACCAGCGCCAGCACGGCCGCAGCCGAAGGGCTCCAGCGTGACCGCGCGACCCGTCAACTCGACATCATCGGGACCGAGCCCGAGGCCGCGTTCGAGGACGTCGTCGCCCTGACCGCGCACCTCTGCGGCGCGCCCATCGCCGGTGTCAGCCTCGTCGACGGCACGTGCGAGTGGCTGAAGGCCGAGGTCGGCCTCGGCGTGCGCGAGCTGGACGACGTCGGTGAGTTCACGTCGCTCGTCCTGCGTACCGCCGGCACCGTCGTCATCGAGGACACGCACCTGCACCCTGAGTTGGCGATGACCCGCTTCGTGACCGGCGCACCGCACATCCGCTCGTACATCGGGGTGCCCGTGCACTCCGGTGAGGGCATCGCGGTCGGCGCGCTGTTCGCCCTGACCCGCGAGGTGATGACGTTCACCGACACGCAGCGGTCGTTGGTCGAGGGCCTCGGCCGGCAGGTGGAGCACCTGTTGGAGCTGCGTCAATCAGTGCGCGAGAGCTCGCGGGCCCACGCCGACGTCGCGCAGAGCCAGACGCGATTGCAGCGGATCCTGAACGCGATCACGCAGGGCGTCGTCGTGCACGCAGCGGATGGCTCGATCGAGGAAGCCAACCCGGCGGCGCAACGGATCCTCGGGTTGTCGATCGACCAGATGCGTGGCCGCAAGCCGACCGACCCGCGCTGGCAGACGATCCATCGCGACGGCACGCCGTTCCCCGGTGACCAGCACCCGGGATCCGTCACGCTGCGCTACGGCGTGGCCGTCCACGACGTCACGTTCGGCATCGCGCGACCGGACGGCGAGCGGCGATGGGTGCTCGTCAACGCCGCGCCGCTGCCGACGACCGAGGGCGACCGGCTGGGCGCCGTCGCGACGTTCAGCGACATCACCGACATCACCGACATCAACGATAGCGAGAACGATCTAGACCATGACAACCAAGCGAAACCCTGAGCATCTACCCATCACCGAGGATAGCCGCGGCGCGCTGTTGATGCCGCCGAGCCCACCCGAGCCGGGCACGATCCGCCTGCTGCTCGCGGAGGGCTGCACCTGGACCGCGCGCGAGGTGCCAGGCGCGACACAACTCGACATCAAGCTGGTGCCGTCGCCGGACCGCTCCGTGAGGGGCGGTCCCCGATGATCGACCAAGATCCGCGTCGCCCGGAATGTACACTCCGTGCCTTCACCCCCCACCATTGACAAGTGAACGAAGGCCGCGTAAACGATGCTTACCACCTCGCGGATTTCAACAATCCGCGAGACATTGCCGGTTTATCGGTCAAAGCGACAACTTTCCTGAGACTGGGGGGGGTCCTCGAGGTCGTCTCCGACCCCGACGCCATCGCCCGCATCCTCCACGGCGCCCGCGCCCCGCCTGCGCCTCCTCCTCCCGGCCAACTCCTGTTGCTCCCATGACCGCGCGCCCCCAGATCACGGTCTCGTGGCCGAGGAGCTTGTCGCGCGGGGTGACGTGGCCGATGGCGCTGTGCAGGCGACGGTTGTTGTAGTGGTCGATGCGAGCGGCGATGGTGGCGTGGGTGCGTCCGTTGATCGACTGTCCGAGTTGTGCATGCCTGATGGACACCCGCGAGAGCGCCTGACCGTTCTGCGGCGCCGTCGTGCGCCGGGTCGATCGTTGCCCACCTTACCGGGTTGGCCCGGCGACGCAAGTCGTTCGATCACGCCGACCCGATCGGCGGTGCGCTCGCGCGGGCTGCACGCAGCGACGATGCGCGTCCGTGATCGTGGTCGACCGCCCTCGGGTGTCCGAGGCGATCAGGTGGGGGCGTGCCAGTCCACGACGCCGCCGCGCTGCTGGTAGAGCCGCAGCATGTGCACGAACCTGGCACCGAGCCGGTCGGCGGCGTAGGGGTCTTGACCAGTGAGCAATTCACGGTCCCGGATCACACGCGGAATGACGGGCGGGAAGGTGGTGGTATATGCGGCGCCGGCCTGCGTGAGGGCCTCGTCGAGATAAAATGGCATGTGGCCGTCGAGCGCGCCGAAGAGCTCGAGCGCGCGCTCGGTGTAGCGCGGGAATCCGGTCATGCGATATCCGGCGTAGGTCCACTGACCATCGACCCTGGGCGCCGACAGCAGCGCGGCGGGCCCGTGGCACAGCGCGGCGGTCGGTTTGCCCGCGGCGTGGAAGTGCGCGAGCACCCGGCCCAGAGCTGGATCCGCGTGCAGGTCTTGCATGGGCGCGTGACCGCCAGGGATGAACACGCCGATGAATCTTTGTAGCTGCGCTTCCGACAGGTCCTCGAGCGCATGCGGCGAGTCCAGCGGCTGGGCGGCGATCAGCGCGAGCGCCCGGTCGCGGACGTCGCCTGCGAGGAACGTGACGCTCTGCGCGTCGACCTGCGGCGGACGGCCGCCGGGGCTCGCAAACTCGACGGTGTAGCCGGCCGCGAGCAGGTGCGCGAGCGGCTCGCTGAGCTCGTTGAGGAAAAAGCCGGTCGGGTGCTCGACGCCCTCGCGCAGCGTCAAGGTTTGCGCCGCGGATACGACGATCAGCACCGCCGCACCACCGCCGACCTCGGTCACCGGGGGGAGGTCGGCGCGAAACTCGACGTTTCGCACATACGCCTGGCCGAACACGACCGCGACCAGCACCACGAGCGGGAGCACGAAGTAGCGAAGCAACTTACGCACGCCCCTGCCCTCCCCGAGGCGCGCGCACGATCGCGACCACGAACGCGAGCAGGAGCAGCCCGTGGGCGATCACCGGCTGCACCGGCCCGCCCTGGGCGAAGCCCGCCGCTTGCACCGCGACCACGGCGACGTGGAACACCAGGAAGCAGCGCAGCGCCAGGAGTCGGACCTCGAGCTCGCGGTGCAGCGCGGCGAGCAGGCTGTACACCGCGAGCGCGAGCGCGTTGGCGGCGAGCACCCGCGCCACCGCGCGGGCGTCGGACCCGACCGGGCCGAGCAGCACTTGCGGCGCCATCAACGTGATGCCGGCGACCACGAACTCGAAGGCGGCGTTGATGAGCAGGACGACTCGCATGACAGTCACCGGATCGTGGCGCGGGGAGCGACGCGACACCGCGACCTTTGCAGGTCAGCGCTCGGTTGACAAGCGCTGCGAGCCACCCGCAGCTCAGCCCGCGAGCGGCAACCGCAGCATGCACCTCACCGCGTCGAAGCCGCGGATTGGCGAGATAATAGAAAGATCCGTCGGCGAGGGTGCCGGTGGTGGGATTACTGTAATCCGCGCGGCCGGTCTCGAGGATCTGCGCCGCGGCCAACGAGCCATCGGCGGCCAGCGGCAGCTTCCAGACGCGGCCACGGCCGAGCACGTTCTGCACGCCGATGAGCGCGTTGTCGTGGAGGTAGAGGCCGTCGATGCCGCCGAGAGTGCGGGCGGGTGCGGGCGCTCGCAGGCGGTGAGCGGTGCGGGTGGCGAGCTCGACGCGCGCGAGCCCGCGGAAGTCGGCGACGTACAACGACTTGCCGTCGGGGGTGAGCGCGAGGCCGTTGGGGCCCTCGAAGCTGCCCGGGGGCATCACGTCCTCGAGGTGGCCGTCGGTGACGCGCACGACGGCGCTGGCGTGGCTGTCGTCGTTGCGCGCTTAAGCGGTTCAAAGCGGGAATTTGGGTGCGGGGGTGAGTACGGAGCGGCCCGATGAGCTGCGGCGGAGCACGCGCGGTGTCAACCGACACCGCAGGTTTGGGATGGCAGCGGAGCTAGTCTCGGGCCTGGTTAGCAACGCTCGGGTGAACCTTGACGGGAACCTCACGGGGCTACGCGATACCGCGCCCGCATGGGGATGTACCGGGATCGCGGCGCCGGTGTCCAGTCCAGTTGCTCGCCCGGCGATGGCGGCCAGCAGCGGCGCGTCGTAGCCCAAACGCACCGCCATCGGGCCCGGGAACGAGAGCACCCACTGCCGGTAACCCACCGCCGGCAGCACGTGGTCCGCCAGCAACGCCGCGCCCTGGGCCATCCGCCGGCCCATGCACGAGGGACAGCATCCGCGCGATTTGCAGGAGAAGGGCACCCGCAGCTCGTCGCCGCAGCTGCGGCAACAGGTCCGCACGAAGCCGAG
>JAYUXQ010000346.1:0-4914 GCA_043752905.1 Nannocystis sp.
CCCCCGGCGGCAGATCTCGTAATGCACCTTACGTTTTCTGCCGCTCGACCATTGGTTCGACCCGCGTCAACGGCAGTTTTTGTAAGCCAGATCGCACGATCTGCCACCCGAGTAAAATCTGCGAAGTTCGTCCTGGCACACCGCCGAGCGGCGTGACAGTTCATCGACTCTCGATGGATGCAAGCTCATCACGACCGCGTCGCGGCCTGTTGCCCCGCCTGCTCGGCGCCTCCGCGGGCGACGAGCTGGCCGCGGTGCTCGCCAACCTCCGCCTGCTGTTCAACACGCGCGCCGGCGACTCCGCGGCCGCGCCCGACTTCGGCGTCCCTGACCTCGCCGACCTCCTGCATCAGTTCCCGGCCGCCAGCGCCGCCCTGCAGCAGTCGCTTCGCGCCGCGATCTCCCGCCACGAGCCACGCCTGCGCGCCGTCCACGTCCAGGCCGGCCCCGACCACACCCTCGAGATCCACGCCCAGCTACACGGCACCCCGCTGCGCCTGCGCGCCGCCCTGACCCCGAGCGGCCGCATCGACCTCCGCTGAAAACTCCAACTCATGAACCACCTCGATCTCTACAAACGCGAGCTCCAGCACTTTCGCGGCGCCGCTCGCGAGTTCGCCGAAAGTCACCCCGGCGTCGCCGGCCAGCTCGGCCAGTCCAGCGACGACCCCGACCTCCAGCGCCTGATCGAGGCCCACGCCTTTCTCACCGCTGGCGTCCACGCCCGCCTCGACGCCGCCGCCCCGGCCTTCGTCGAGGGCCTCACCGACCTCCTGCTCCCCCACGTCCTGCGCGGGGTCCCAAGCGCCACGATCGTCGAGTTCACCCCCAACCTCGCGGCCCTGCGCGCCCGCCAGCGGATCGCCCGTCACCGTCCGCTGCTCGCCCGCACGGTCGACGGCACCGCCTGTCGCTTCCGCACCTGCTTCGACCTCGACCTCCTCCCGCTCGAGCTCGCCGCGGCCCGCCTCGACGACCGCATCGCCGCCCGCCCGCAGATCCGCCTGACCCTGCGCACCCGCGACGCCTGCCGCGGCATCTTTGGCGAGCTCGACCGCCTACGCTTCTACATCCACCACGCAGCCCCGGCCCAGGCCGCCACCCTCATGCAGTGGTTCTGCCGCCACTGCACTGGCCTCGCCCTCGTCCACGGCGACGCCGAGCACGCTCACCTCCCCCCCACCGCGATCGACCCGATCGGCCTCCGCGGTGATCCGTGCATCTACCCCTGGCCCGACACCGCCCCGCCCGCGCACCGCCTCCTGCTCGAGCGCTTCACCCTCCCCGAGCGCGCCCACTTCCTCGACATCGTCGGCCTCCACGCCGTCGCCCCCCAGGCCACCGAGCTCACCCTCGTCTTCTCCTTCGACCGCCCCCCGCCCCTGCCCTCGACGATCGACCCCGGCACCTTTCGCCTGCACTGCACCCCCGCCGTCAACCTCTTCGAGACCACCGCCTCTGCCATTCACCACACCCCGCTGACGCGCGAGCACCTGCTGCGCCCCGACGACCTCGACCCTCGCCACACCGAGGTCCACGCCGTCGCCCGCGTCCTCGGCCACGAGCGTGCCCGCGGCACCCGTCGCGCTTACAGCCCGATGTACGACCTGTCCCCCGAGCCAGGTGCTCCGCGCTACGCCCTGCGCCGCGCCGCGGCCGTCGACGGCGGCGTCGACACCTTCCTGCTCCCCCGCGAGGCCCCCGGCACCACCACCTTCTCCGACGAGCTCCTCGGCGTCGACCTCCTGTGCAGCAACCGCGACCTCCCGCTACAGCTCGGCGCCGGCGACCTCGCCGGCGCCCCGCCCGGGGCCCTGTTTCGCAGCTATCAAAACCTCACCCCCGTCACCCCACCGATCCGCGCCCCGCTCGGTGACGAGGCCCAGTGGCACCTGCTCGCCCACCTCGGCCTCGCCGCCCGCGGCCTGCACGACCCCGGGGCCCTGCGCGTCCTCCTCGGCCTGCACAACGCCCCGGCCCGCCTGCGCACCCCTCTCGGCCGCGCCAACGCCCGTCAGATCGACGCCATCCGCACCATCGAGCGCAGCCTCGTCACCCGCGTCCATCGCGGCACCGCCACACGAACGATCCGCTCGCGCGTCGGGCTCGACGAGGCCGCCTTCGCCAGCCCCGGTCACGCCTTCCTGTTCGCCTCCCTCCTCGATCAGCTGTTCGCCGGCGCCGCCCCCTTCCTCACCGCCAGCGAGCTGCACACCGTCCTCCAGCCCTCCGCCGCCGAGCTCTCCTGGCCCCCGCACCTCGCCGAGTGAGCGCCCGTCCAGCCCTCCCGGCCTTCACTCGCCCGCCGAGCACCTCGACTCTGAGTCCCGCACTGCCCGCCGACTGAAACCACCGCAACACCCGGGCCCTCGTCGCCGAGTCCACGTCCCGTGTCCTCGTCTTCACCCGCCCCCTGGCTCGCCGAGCTCCGCGCACACCCGGCCCGTCACGGCCTGCTCGCCGCCTACGCGCTCCTTCGCAAGCTCACCCCCGACCCACCCTCCACCGACGACCTGTCCGAAAGCACAGCCGACCTCCCCCCCGAGCCCGTCCGCTTCAGCCACAGCGCTGACATGGCGCTCGCCACAGGGGAGCTGGTCGCCATCGACATCGACCCGCGCGACCCCACGCGCCACCTTGTCACGACCGCCGGCCCTGGCCCGCTCGGCCCCGGCTCACCGCTCCCGCTCGCCCTCGCCGACGACCTCGACAACTCCGTCGCCCGGCCCCTCCTCGACCTGTTCCACCACCGCCGCACCCTGCTGCTCTGCCGCGGTCTGCTCGCCGCCGACCTGCCCGGCACCCTCGACGGCGAGGACCCCTGGTCACGCAAGCTCCTCGCGCTCGTCGGCCTCACCGACGCCTCGCGTACGCCCCTCACCGCGCTGCGCCTCGCGCCGATCTTCGCCGCCCCGGACCGCTCGCCTCGCGCCCTCGCCCTCGCCCTCGCCCGCCTGCTCCCCGACCTCGTCACCGCCCGCTGCGCTCTGCGCTGCGAGCCGGTCTCCGACCGCTGGACGCCCCTCGCCCCCGACCAGCACAGCCGCCTCGGCGGCGCATCGGCCCGTCTCGGCGACACCGCCGCGCTCGGCGTCGCCGTCCGGCTCCCTGGCACCGCCGCGCGACTCATCCTCGGCCCCCTGCCCGCCTCCGCCCTCGACGCTCTCCGCCCCGGCGGTCCCGCCCACACGCAGCTGTGCGCCCTGCTGGCCGACTTCATCCCGGAGCCCCTCGACCTCGAGCTGATCCTCGAGCTCGAGGACATGTCCCTTCCGCCAGGTCGCCTCGGCCAGCGCACGCTCGGCCGCGACCTCTGGCTGACCCCCGATCCCTCCATCCGCCGTCCCCGCCACGTCCCCCTCCCGCTCCACCCCACCTCCCTGGACTGACCGCCATGCCCATTCCACGCCTGGAGATCCGCGTTCGTGACCGCCGCAGCGGCGCCGCCACCGATCACAGCTTCATGCACGGCCCGGTCCGGATCGGCCGCGACCCCGCCTGCGAGCTCCCCCTTGCCGACCCTTACGTCTCCAACCAGCACGCCCTCCTCGAGACCGACGAGCACGGCGCCCGCCTCGTCGACCTCGGCGGCACCAACGGCCTGCGCGTCGCCGGCCGCCGCCTCGCCCCCCACGCCGAGGTCCCCGTCGGCGAGCGCCTGTGCGTCAGCCTCGGCCCCTTCGACCTCGAGGTCGTCCACACCCCCGACCGCGACCGCCAGGCCGTCAGCGGCGCCCTCGCCGAGCCCGGCCCGGTCCAGCTCGAGCAGCTGCACGCCAGCCTCCGCCACCTGCACGCCCTGCACGCCCCCCATGTCGCCGCCCGCCGGGCCTTCGAGGCCGCCCTCGCCGACGCCTTCCACACCTTCCACACCGCCGGCGACCTCCCTGCCATCCGCCGGATCCTCGCCGAGTTCCCCACCACCGACCACGCCCACCTGACCCTCACCACGACCCGCTCCACCGCCCGCCGACCCCCCGAGCCCACCCCCTCCGATCTCGACCTGTCCCTTCGGACATCTCTCTCCAGACCCACCCCACTCGACGCCCTACCACCTCATCCTCCCGGGCCTCGCCCACTCGATGCCCCCCACCTGTCCCTTCGGACACCCCCCTCCGAACCTCGCCCCCTCGACGCTCCCGACCTGCCGCCTCCGTCGCATCCTCCCGGCCCTGACCCCCTGGACGCGAGCAACCTGTCCCTACGGACATCCCCCTCCGGCCCTCGCCCCATCGACGCACCCGACCGACCTTGCTCGGACCCGCGCTCCCCCACCCCCCACCTCAACCCTGCCGCCGCTCCGCGCAACGCACCCGCTCCCGCGCTCGCTCTGATCGCCGACGCCGCCCAGGCCCTGCTCCCCGATCGCCGTCCCCCCGCCAACCTCGACGAGGCCCGCCGCTTCCTCGATCGCCTCATCGACACCCTGCGCAACCTCGCCGCTGGCGTCGGCGCTCTGCAACACTTGCGCCTGCAGCAGGCCCGCGACCTCGACCTCGCGACCCTCGACCTCGTCAACCCGCTCCTCAGCCGCACCAGCGCCGACGAGCTGCTCACCGACCTGCTCGCCTGGCGCGAGGACACCGACCGCAGCCCCGAGCTGCTCGACGCCTTCGCCGTCCTCACCGCCCACGCGCGCGCCCACATCTGCGCCGCGCTGGCGGCCACGCGTCACCTCGCCGCCGAGCTCGCGCCCCTCGCCGTCGAACGTCACGCGCCGCGCAGCCTGCTCCGCAGCCGCGCCTGCTGGCACAGCTTCCGCGACCGCTACACCGCCTGCCTCGGCGACGGTGCTGCCACCTCGGGCACCCTGCGCGCCAGCTTCCGCGCCGCCTATCTCGAGGAGCTCAACCATTGTGGCCTCCCGGCCGCCCCTCGCAAGCCCTGAAAGCCCTGACCCACCCATGCAACGCA
>JAYUXQ010000347.1:0-11925 GCA_043752905.1 Nannocystis sp.
CTGCTCGGCGAGGACCCGACCACCGCCGAGCAAGTCGCGAGCGCCTGCCAGTCGACCCCACCGACGCCATGACGACAGCTCCAGCGATCGCCAGGCCGCACCCGCGCGCGCCGCGTTACCCTGCGTCCATGCCCCACCGCCTCGCGCTCGCCGCCCAGGCCCTCGCCGCCTGCCTCACGGGCGCCATACGCCTCACGGGCGCGGCCTACTCCACGGGCGCGGCCTGCTTCATGGGCGCCACACGCCTCATCGGCGCGGCCTGCCTCATGGGCGCGGCCTGCTTCACGGGCGACGCCCTGCAAGGGGAGCCATGCACGCACGACGCCGACTGCGGCCCGAGCCTGCGCTGCGCCGAGGGCGGCCTGTGCGGCGAGTTCCGCTGCCCGGCCACCCCGCTGGCCCTACCGACCTTCGCGCCCGACATCACGTTGATCGTCACCTACACCGCCTCGATGGCGCGCGACGCCTCCGCGGGTGTCACCCGCTGGGAGCAGGTGCACGCGCTGGTCCAGCAGATCGGCGCCGCCCTCGGCGGCCGCGTCAACCTCGGGATCCAGGTCGTGCCGAGCCTCGGCGCCAAGAGCACCGGCTTCCTCGACCCCTGCTACACGGACGTCAGCACGCGCGTGCTGCCGGCCCCCACGCAGGCCCAGGCCCTGCTCGCCGCCTTGCCCGGGGCGACCCCCGTGTTCGGCGAGCACGCGCTGCGGGCCGGCCTCGACCTCGTGCTCGCCGGCTTCGCGCTGCAAGACCCCGACGACCTGCGCCCGCAAGCGATCGTCATCCTCAGCGATGCGCCCTTCAACTGTAGCGACGCCGCCACCGACGCGCTCGAGCGCGTCGAGCTGTACGATGGCGGCCTCGTGCCGCGCGTCGCCGAGACCGCCGCCGCCGGCGTCCCGGTGTTCGTCGTCGGCTTCGGCGTGACCGCGACCGGCGGTGGCCTGCCCTTCCCCGGCGCGCGCACCGACGAGGTCGACCCGCACCTCGCCTTCAACGCCCTCGCCGACGCCGGCGGCCGCCCGCGCCCCGGCGGCACCCACTATTACCGGCCCGACGACAGCGCCGCGTTGATCGCCGCCCTGTCCGCGATCCCGCCGGCCTTCGCCGACTGCCGCGTCGCCCTCGACGCCGCCCCCGCCTACCCCGGTCGCCTGGTCGTCACGATCGCCAGCGCGAGCCACCACGGACAGCCCGACTGCGCCTCCGGTCACGGCTGGCGCTACCCCGACCCCGGCGACCTCACCGTCGTCGAGCTGTGCCCCGACACCTGCGCCGACTTTCGCGTCGCAGGGGCGCTCACGATCGAGCAGCGCTGCCCGGCGCTGTAAAAGATCGTCGCCACGACGATCGCCGCAATTGATCCGCGAAGCGCGGGTACTGCCGCATCATGTCGCGTCATCCGCTCCTCATCGTTTCGTCCATTCTCCTGCTCGGCGCCTGTCCGGGAGGCACAGAGACCTCCGATAGCGCCAGCGAGGACACCACCGCCACCTCCGGCGGCATCATCCTCCCGACCAGCCCGGACACCACCGGCGACGACATCGGGGACACCACCGCCGCGCCGACCACCGCCGGCGCCGAGGACACCAGCGTCGAGCCGACCACCGAGGAGCCCCCGCCCAACTGCGGCGTCGCCGACATCAAGGCCGACGTACGGATCCCGCGCGTGATGCTCGTGCTCGACAAGTCGGGCTCGATGGTCGCCACCCCTTCCGGGTACTGGGACGCCGACGCCGACGACGCCGACAACGACGGCTTCGTCGACGGCGACCCGACCACCCCCGCCACCCCGAAGATCACGCGCTGGAAGAGCCTCCACGCCGTCGTCGAGTTCATCGTCACCGGCTTCGAGTCGCGCATGGACTTCGGCGCCGCGCTGTTCCCCTCGCAAAAGGCCGTCAAGAGCTACGACATCAAGGCCTGCCCGGTCAACGCCGCCCCCGAGGTCGTGGTCGACACCGACCAGGGCGTCTCGATCCTCGCCACGATCCCCGGCGCCGACGACACCAACCAGCAAGGCGGTACCCCAGCCGCGGCCGGCATCATGACCGCGATCGGCGCCCTGGCCCGCGACGAGTCGCTCTCGGAGGAGGAGGACCTGCGCTACATCATCCTCGTCACCGACGGCGCGGCCAACTGCAACGTCGACGCCATGACCGGGCACGACCTGTTCGAGGTGTACGACGTTCACTTCCCGGAGATGGTCACCGCGGCCAGGGACGCCGGCATCCCGACCTTCGTGGTCGGCATCGACATCAAGAACGAGGCGAGCCCGGTCAAGTCCGACGGCAACCCCGACGACACCAACACTTACGAGCGGCTCAACGAGGTCGCCGAGCTCGGCGGCCAGCCGCGCCCCGACGCCGAGAAGTTCTACAACTCGCTCAACCAGATCGAGCTCCAGGCCGCGCTCGAGGCGATCAGCCAGGAGATCACGTCCTGCACCTTCAAGCTCAACGCCCCGCTCAACGATCTCCAGTACGTCCGGGAGCTGATCGTCCAGACCGACAAAGATCCGATGACCGAGCCCAACAGCGACCCGCTCGAGTACAAGGATCAGGTCAAGGACTGCGGCACCGAGTCCGGCTGGCACTTCACCGACGACACCCGCTCCGCGATCGAGCTGTGCGGCGACGCCTGCGACGCATACAAGGTCAGCGGCAAGGTCGACATCACCTTCGACTGCTTCGCCCCCTGACCCGCTCCCCGAGCCCGGATCGAGCGGTCGCGGCCGGAGGCCAGCGCACGGCGTGTCATCGAGGGGGCCCCGTGGGCCACACGCCGAGCTCGCAACGTGGGTGCGGATGCTCGAGCGGTCCAGCGCTCAGTCCGCGGGCGGCCCGAGCAGCACCCAGAAGATCGACCCCTGCGGCGAGGCAGGCCCGACGCCGACCGTCCCGTCCATCGCCTCCGCGAGGTGCTTGACGATCGCCAGGCCGAGGCCGGTGCCGCCGACCTCGCGCGAGCGGCCCTTGTCGACCCGGTAGAAGCGCTCAAAGATGCGGGCGCGGTGGCGGGGCTCGATGCCGGGGCCGTTGTCCTCGACCTCGATGCGCACGCGCTCGCCCTCGGTGCGCACGCGGACCTGGACCTGCCCGCCCGGCGGCGTGTACTTGACCGCGTTGTCGACGAGGTTGAGCAGCACGTGCTCGAGCGCCTGCGGGTCCGCCCACGCGCTGAGGTCCTGGGCGACCTCGCAGGTGATGCGCTGTTGCTTCTCCGCTGCGATCTGCTGCACCGACTCGACGATGCGCAGGACGATCGGCGCGACGCGGATGAAGTCGACCTGGATCTCGTAGGTGCCGGCCTCGATGCGCGAGATCTCGAGCAGGTCGCTGACCAGCGCCGCGAGGCGGTCGGCGTTGCGCATCTGCGCCTCGAGGAACTTGCGCGCCACCTCCGGGCGCTCGAGCGCCCCGTCGAGCAGCGTCTCGGCGTTGAGGCGGATGATGCTGACCGGCGTGCGCAGCTCGTGGGACACGTTGGCGACGAAGTCGCGACGGATGCGCTCGAGCCGGCGGATCTCGGTGACATCGTGCATCACCACCACCGCGCCTTGATCGTTGCGCAGCGGGCTCGCGTACGCGAGGATCTGGCGCGGCGGATCGGTGAGCGTCTCGAACTCGCGGCGCTCCGGGTTACCGGCGAGGGCGTGGGCGACCAGCTCGTGCAGCGTCGGGATCGGGATGCGCTCCGCGAGCGTCGGGCCCGTTTGTTCGGTCGACAGGCTCAGCAGCGCCAGCGCGGCGCGGTTGACCATCGTCAACTGCTGGCGCTGGTCGACCGCGATCACGCCCTCGTCCATGCTCTCGAGCACCGCCTCGAAGCGGCCGCGCTCGGCGGCCAGCGTGGCGACCGCCCCCTCGAGCTCCTCGGCCATGCGGTTGAGGCTGCCGGCGAGGCCGCCGATCTCGTCGTGCGAGGGCGTCACGAAGCGCGACCTTTCGCCCGTCTCGACCATGCGCCTCGCGTCCTGGACCAGCCCACGCAGCGTGCGTGACAGATAATGCGACGCGAGCGCGCTCAGCAGCACCGCCCCGGCGACCGCGAACACGCCGGCGACCGCGAACGCGAACCACAGCCTGCGCACCGCCGCGTCGACCTCACGCAGCGGCCTCGCCACGCGCACGACCCCCGCGCCGCCGACCTCGGGGAACGGCAGCGCGACATACAACATCTCGGTCGTCAGCGACGCGCTGGTCCGCTTCGACACGCCCTGACCATCGCGCAGGGCCCCGAGCACCTCGGGGCGATCGCTGTGCGATCCCATCGTCGCCAGCGCCTGCGCCGAGAACTCCGAGTCGCCCAGGACGCGACCGTCGGCGCCGATGATCGTCACGCGCGCGTCGATCGGCGCCGCGGCCCGGTCGGCGAGCGCGTCGAGGTCGGCCGGCGCACGTGTACCGGCCGCCTCCGTCTCGCGCTCGAGCAGCACCCGCACCAGCCGCGCGTGGCCCTCCAGCTCGATCTGCGCCCGCGTCTGCGCCCACTCGACCAGCTGGCGCTCGAGGTAGAGCCCACTCAGCAGGACCACCGCGAGGACCAGCGACACCGAGACGACGAACAGCTTGCCGCGCACGCCGAGCCGCACCAGCAGCCTCGTACTCATGGTGTCTCTTCGCGCTCGCGCAGGTCGGTCGTGAAGCGGTAACCGACCCCGCGCAGCGTCTGCACGTAGTCGGCGACCTCGCCGAGCTTCTTGCGCAGGCGGCGGACGTGGGTGTCGACCGTGCGGGTCGTCAGGCCCGGCTGCACGCCCCACACGTCGCCGAGCAGCGCGTCACGGGTCTGGACCCGGCCTCGGCGGGTGATCAGCGTCGTCAGGAGACGGAACTCGAGCGCCGTCAGCACGACCTCCTGCTCGTCGACCCACACGCGGTGGCCGTCCATGTCGACACGCAGGCGACCGTGGGTGCTCGGCGCCGCGTTCGCCTCGGTCGGCGTCTTTCGCCGCAGCACCGCGCGGATGCGCAGCATCAGCTCGCGCAGGCTAAACGGCTTGACCACGTAGTCGTCGGCGCCGACCTCGAAGCCGACCACCCGGTCGACCTCCTCCGACTTGGCGGTCATCATGATGACGGCGACGTTGCGGGTGCGCTCTCCGGTGCGCAGGGCCTGGCAGACCTGGGTCCCGGACATGTCGGGCAGCATCAGGTCGAGCAGCACCAGCTCGGGTCCCGGCTCGGTCGCCGCGATCTCTAGCGCCTGCTTGCCGGTATAGGCCGAGCGGGTGCGAAAGCCCTCCTTTTCGAGGGCGTACTCGAGGGTGGCCACCAGGTCGCGCTCGTCTTCGACGATGAGGATGAGTCCGTTCATGAGGGCCACTCCGGGTGGCCCGGGAGCCCGGGAATGATACACCATGGCCTCATGTACAAGCACATCCTCGCCGCCCTCGACGGATCGCCCCGGGCTGCTGCGGTCTTGCAGGACGCCGCCTTTCTGGCGTCCTGCACCGCCGCGACGTTACATCTGTGTCACGTGGTCAACGTGCCCCTGGAGCTGCCAGTGGACGCCCTGAGCCTCGGCGGCGACGATCTCCAGGCCCGCCTGCTCGCCCATGGCCACCAGGCGCTGACGCTGCGGGTCGAGGCGCTGCAGCCGACCGTCACGCCGGTCCTGTGGGGCGAGCGCGTGGTCCGGGTCGGCCGGCCCGCGCAGGCGATCGTCGACATCGCGGGCGAGCTGCGGGCCGATCTGATCGTGATCGGCAGCCACGGCTTCGAAGTCCTCGATCGCGTGCTCGGCACCACCGCCGCCCGCGTCGTCAACCACGCGCAGTGCAGCGTGCTCGTCGTGCGACCGGGCCCCGATCGCACTGGCTGAGGTCATTGGCTGAGCGTCACTGGCAGTCGACGAAGCCGTTCATGTCCGGGTCCGCGGGCGGATCGCAGAGCATGAAGTCGCCGGGGATGCACGCGTTGGGCACCTGATACTTGACCTTCCCCTTGCACGCGGTCGTGATCACCTCGGCGCACACGGCCTGCTCCGTGCACACCAGGAAGCTCGACGGGTCGAGGCAGAACATCGCCTCGTCGCTGACGAAGCGGCGCCCGAGGATCGCCATGCAGCCGGCCGCCTCGCACTGCACCTCGTCGACGAAGCTCGCGCAGTCGACCGGCTCTCCGCTGCTGCTCTCGCCCCCGGCCTCGCCGCTGCTGCTCTCGCCCCCGCCGCTCATCATCCCCGTCGTCGCCGTCGTGCCCGTGCCCGACATGCTGTCCGACTCGACCCCCGAGCTGACCGTGCCGCTCAGGCTGTCGCTCATCCCGCCCTCGGCCCCCGTCGTCCCGCCGAGGCTGTCGCTCATCCCGCCCTCGGCCCCCGTCGTCCCGCCGCTCATCGAGTCGCCCGTGGTCGGCTCGGTCGCGCCGCCGGTCGGCTCGGTCGCGCCACCGGTGCCGCTCTGGCTCGCCCCGTTGGAGTCCGAGACCGTACCGCCGCTGCTGTCGCCGCAGGCCGGCAGCGTCATCAGCCCGGCCACCATGATGTTGAAGCCGTTGAAGCCGTTGAAGCCGTCGAGGCCCTTGAGGCCCTTGAAGCCCATAAACCGCCGAATAAGGAGCATATCGCGAGCATAGGAGCCTGCCGTACGGCTTGTCAAACCGGGCGTTCGCGCCGACAGTATCCGCGGCGATGGCGAACACGATCTACGCCTGGGACTTCTTCGGTCCGCACGCGGAGGGCACCGCGCAGCACTTCCTGCGGCACCTCCACGAGTTCTGGCGCCAGTCGGGCGTCGAGGGTTGCGAGGCCGGCCTCGAGTCGGCGGGGACCGGCCACCACGCGGTGTGGTGCAACACACCCGAGACCGCCGACGCGGCGATCCAGAAGCTCCGCCCGCGGCGCCGCATCCCCACCCCCTGAGTCGGCACATCTCGTCGGGCGGCGATCGTGGCGCGCAACAGCGGCGCGCGCGAGGTCGAACCGTGTGCGTGCACGGAACGCCCACTCCCCCCATCCTCGAGCCGACCGCGACGCCCCTGCGTGACCGCGAGGCGACGATCCACCTCGGCGCCGCGACGCTGGCCGTCCGGCTCACCCTGATCCACGACGACGGCAGCGTCGCCCTCGATCCGACCCGCCCGCTGCTGCTCGGCACCGCGACGACCGCCGACGTGCGGCTCACCGACCGCTACGCCTCGGCCCGGCACGCCCGCATCGTCGCCGAGGGCAAGCGCCTCGTGATCGAGGACCTCGAGTCGACCAACGGCACCTGGGTCGACGGCGTGCGCGTGCAACGGGCCTACCTCGCGCCTGGCGTGCGCGTGCAGCTCGGCTCGTGGCGCGCCACGCTCGTCGCCTGCGAGCCGCGCGTGCGCCCCGTCCCCGGCCGGCTCGGCATGATCGGCGGATCGCCCGCCTTTTATGCGCTCGAGCGGTCGCTGCTGCGCCTGGCCGGGTTGCCGCAGGCCGTGCTCGTGCGCGGCGAGACCGGCACCGGCAAGGAGCTGGCCGCGCGGGCCCTGCACACCCAGGGCCCGCGGGTGACCGGCCCATTCGTGCCGCTCAACTGCGGGGCGATCCCCGAGGGCCTGTTCGAGAGCGAGCTGTTCGGGCACGTCAAGGGCGCCTTCACCGGGGCGACCCGCGTGCACACCGGCGCGTTCGCCCGGGCCCACGGCGGCACCCTCTTCCTCGACGAGATCGCCGAGCTCCCGCTCCCGCTGCAGGCCAAGCTCCTGCGCGTGCTCGAGACCCGCCGCGTCAGCCCCGTCGGCGGCGAGGCCGAGGTCGCGATCGACGTCCGCGTGGTCGCGGCGACCCACCAGCCGCTCGAGGCCCTGGTCGCCGCCGGCCGGTTCCGCGGCGACCTCTATCATCGCCTCGGAGCCCTCGAGATCGACCTCCCCGCGCTGCGCCAGCGACGGGCCGACATCCCCCCGCTGCTCGAGCACTTCGCCGCCGAGCTGGCGATCGAGCTCGGCCGCCCGGTCGTCCTGACACCCGCCGCGGTCACGGCCGCGACGGCGCACGACTGGCCCGGCAACATCCGCGAGCTACGCAACGCCGTCCTGCGGGCCGCCGCTGCCTGCGACGGCCCCCTGACCGCCCTCGACCTCGTCCCACCCGCCCGCGCCGGCTCGGGCCGCGCCAGCGACGACCCGCCCGCGATCGCCGTCCCGCGCGGCACCTGGGCGCAGATGCACCGCGCCCTGCTGCATCAGGTCGTCGACGAGGCCGGGTCGATCCGCAAGGCCGCCGCCCAGCTGGCGATCCCCCGCAGCACCCTCGCCCACTGGCTCAGCGCCGCGTAAGTCCTCCGGGACATGTCTCGAAAGACATGTCCCGAAGGCGTGCTCCCCACGCCATGACGTCGACGTAGTCGTCGAAGGCCTGGCGCGAGCGAGGATCGACCCGCTCGATCACTGCATCGTCCACCATTTGCAAGGGAAGATAACCTCGTTCGTCGGCCTCACTGACAGCACCGATCTTGCGGGGCGTCCCCATCGATGTCCCGCACGCGGCACCGCGGCACCGCGGCACCGCGGCACCGCGGCACCGCGGCACCGCGGCACCGCGGCACCGCATCAGCGCACGTAAATCACGTAGCGCCAGCCGACCTGCGTGATGTCGGGCGTATTGCCGGCCTTGCAGCACGGGCTCTCGTCGTTCCAGTTGCCCCAATTGCTGCCGTTTTGGGCGTTGCGGTCGTAGCCCCAGACGATGATCTGGTCGTCGAAGCCGAGCCCGACGTGCGGCGACTCGGTCTGCTTGCCGGTCATCAGCACGCGCAGGTTCCCGGTCGGCACGATGTCGAACTCGCCGACCGGCTGGCCCGGGCCGCAAAAGCCGTCGATGTAGCATACGCCCGCGAGCCCGGTGCCGACCGTCAGCTTGCCGTAGCGCGTGACATCGGCGCCGATCGACGGGGCCCAGCCGAACAGCGCCTCCTTGAACTGCGTCAGGTCGAGGCCATCGGTCAGGATCGCCGCGCTGTTCGAGCTCGGCAGCACCGCCTCGACCGGACCGTTGGCGCTGATCGACGCCAGCATTGTCGCCGCCGAGGCCTCGCCGACCGGCTTTTCGCGCATGTTGAACACCGCCGTCCAGCCGCCGCCGTTGAAGGTCATTTCACAGTAGCTCAGGAACGCCGGGTTGCCGAAGTTGGGGCCATCCGGGTCGACCCAGTAGGTGCCGTCCTCCTTCGCAAGACCCATCTCCGTGATGTCGCGGCAGTGCTGCGGCGTCACGCAGGTGTGCTCCTTGCAAAAGCCCGACGCGCAGTCGAGCCCGTCGTCGCAGCCCTCGCCGTCGAGGCAGCCCTCGCAGGTCGGCCCGCCGCAGTCCTTGTCGGACTCCTGGCCGTTCTTCATCCCGTCGATGCAGGTCGCCGGCGCCGCGCAGGTGTTGTTGCAGGCGTCGTCCTCGATCTCGTTGGCGTCGTCGCAGGCCTCGATGCCCTCGTGCACGTAGCCGTCGCCGCACTCGGCGACCTTGCAGCCGACCAGGCACGCGTCGCTGTTGTCGGTGTTGCTGTCGTCGCACGGCTCGACGTCCTCGCGCACGTAGCCGTCGCCGCACTCGGCGACCTTGCAGCCCGCGAGGCACGCGTCGCTGTTGAGCTTGTTGCCGTCGTCGCAGGCCTCCATGCCGGTGCGCACGTAGCCGTCGCCGCACACCGCCAGCTTGCAGTTTTCGAGGCAGTTGTCGCCGTTGTCCTTGTCGCCGTCGTCGCACTCCTCGGCGCCTTGCAGCACCACGCCGTCGCCGCAGGTCGACAGCTTGCACGCGTTGGTGCACGCGTCGTCGTCGTTGTCGTTGCCGTCGTCGCAGCCCTCCTTCATGCCGATGTGGCCGTCGCCGCACGCCTGCACCTGGCACTTCGGGGTGCAGTCCGCCGCCTCGCCGTTGGCCTCGCCGTCGTCGCAACCCTCGCCGGGGTCCTGCACCCCGTCGCCGCAGCTGGCCGGTGTGTCGCCGGTCGTCGTGACCATGTCGCCGGTCGTCACGACCTCGCCGCTCGAGCTGCTGCCGCCGAACTCGGTCGCGCTGCCGGGTCCATCCTCACCGCCGCAAGCGAACACCAGCGCGAGCGCGCCAGCGAGGGTCCGGAGTTGTGCTTGCATCTGCATGGTCGAGCCTTTTTCTGGGCCGCAGGGCGGCGTTCGGTGAGTCCGCCAGCCCGGGCCGGCCCGCGCGCCGGGCGCGGGACGGGGATCGAGACATGGCGGGGAGTGGATTACACCGACGGAAATTATTGTAATGAAACTCGCAAAATCATGGGGTCGACAACGCCTGGACGTGGGCCTGGGCCTCGCCAAACGTTGTCCTCGATCCCTCACATGGACCCGGCCGGACACCCGAGGCTCGTCGCCCCCACAGCGCCCGCCGACGGCGTGTCGTCGATGGAGCGGGAGTGTAGCGCCGATGCCTGTTCCGCGCCGGATCACGTGGCCCGGACAGCGGTTTTACCGTATCGTCCGCACGTCGCTGGGGGTGGACCGCGCGCGCGGTCCTGAGAGATACCCCTTGAACCTGATCCGGGTTGTACCGGCGGAGGAAAGCGCAAATGGACCCTCGTAATACAAACACTGACCCCCCCACGGCCTCTGAGGCCAACTCGCCCCACCCCGGCTCGACCCCCGCGCCGGCCCGCCCCGGAAGCCTGCCGCTGGCGGCCCCGGAGGTCACGCCCGTCCGCGCGATCGCGCCGCTGGTAGACAGCTTCCCGAACTCGGCCAAGGTGACCGAGGGCGAGCTCGAGGTGCCGTTTCGCCGCATCGCGCAGAGCGGCGGCAACGCGGACATCGTCGTCTACGACACCACCGGCCCGCAGGGCATCGACCCGCGCCAGGGCCTGCCCCCGCGGCGCGCGGCCTGGATCGCGGCGAGGCTCGCGTCCGCGGACGGCAACCTCAGCCAGATGCATTACGCCCGCCGCGGCGTCATCACGGAGGAGATGCACTTTTGCGCGATCCGTGAGCGCATGGACCCGGAGTACGTGCGCAGCGAGGTCGCGCTGGGCCGCGCGATCATCCCCGCCAACATCAAGCACCCGGAGCTCGAGCCGATGATCATCGGCCGCAATTTCCTGGTCAAGATCAACGCCAACATCGGCAACTCCGCGGTCCGCTCGTCGATCGAGGAGGAGGTCGAGAAGCTGCAATGGGCGACCCGCTGGGGCGCCGACACGGTGATGGACCTCTCCACCGGCAAGCAGATCCACACCACCCGCGAGTGGATCCTGCGAAATGCCCCCGTCCCGATCGGCACCGTCCCCATTTATCAAGCGCTCGAGAAGGTCAAGGGCAAGGCCGAGGACCTGAACATCGACGTGTTCATGGAGACCCTGCAAGAGCAGGCCGAGCAGGGCGTCGACTACTTCACGATCCACGCCGGCGTGCTGCTCCGCTACATCCCGCTGACCGCGAAGCGCCTCACCGGCATCGTGTCGCGCGGCGGCTCGATCATGGCGAAGTGGTGTCTCACCCACCACCAGGAGAACTTCCTCTACACGCACTTCGAGCGGATCTGCGAGGTGATGAAGAAGTACGACGTCGCGTTCAGCCTCGGCGACGGCCTGCGCCCCGGCTGCATCGCCGACGCGAACGACCGCGCCCAGTTCGCCGAGCTCGAGACGCTCGGCGAATTGACCACGGTCGCGTGGAAGCACGACGTGCAAACGATGATCGAAGGGCCGGGTCACGTACCGATGCACCTGATCAAGCACAACATGGACGAGCAACTGCGGCTGTGCCACGAAGCGCCGTTCTACACGCTCGGCCCGCTGACCACCGACATCGCACCCGGCTACGACCACATCACCTCGGCGATCGGCGCGGCGATGATCGGCTGGTACGGCACCGCGATGCTGTGTTATGTCACGCCCAAAGAACACCTCGGCTTGCCGAACAAGCACGACGTGCGCGAAGGCCTGATGGCGTACAAGATCGCCGCGCACGCAGCGGACCTGGCCAAGGG